>CALWOP010000185.1 GCA_944383195.1 uncultured Oscillospiraceae bacterium | reverse complement strand
GATTTCCAGCCCCTGCCCGTCACCGGAGATCACGCACTGGTCGGCGGCATCGCCGATGGCGGTCTTGGTGGTGATGGACACCATCCCGTCTCCAAAGACACAGCGCAGGGGGGACTTGAGTTTTTCGCTGATGATCAGGGATACACGGTCGATGGATGCCAGCAGGGCCCGGGTGTCCACCTGGATTTGGATGGTATTGTTCCGGGGAATGGCGTTTTTGTAGGGAAGGAACTCGCCCTCCAGTCTCCGGCAGACCAGGACGGTGTCCCCCGTCCGGAACATCACATGGCGGGCGCCCTGGGTAATGGTGACATCTTCCTCCCCGGAGCAGATCTTCTCTACCTCGCTCAAAGCGGAGCCGGGCACCACAAAGGAGAAAGCGTCCGCGCCCTTTTTCTCCGCCACATTTTCCTTCCGCAGGGCCAGGCGGTATCCATCCACCGACACCACCGTCAGGGTCTGGCCCTCCACCTCAAACAGAGAGCCGGTATGGATGGGGCGGCTCTCGTTGTCGCTGACAGCGAAGAGGGTCTGGGCGATCATGGAGCGGAGAATGGGCTGGGGGAGGGTCAGCGCGTTTTGCTGATCCACCGTGGGCAGCTCCGGAAACTCCTCCGGGTCTGTCCCCAGAATATTAAATTCGGACATTCCGCATTTGATATTGACGGTATAGCCCTGGGCGGAAAAGATGACCATATCATCGGGCATTTTCCTTACGATCTCTCCAAACAGTCGGGCGGAAAGCACCAGAGAGCCTTTCTCTTTGATTTCCGCAGGTACGGTAGCCTGGATGCCGGTCTCCAGGTTGTAGCCGGTGAGGCGAAGGCTCTCCCCGGCTTCAATGAGGATGCCCTCCATGGCGGGAATGGAGCTTTTCGCTGCCACAGCTCTGGAAGTCACTGCCACCGCGCTGGAGAGCAGCGCTTTTTCGCAGGAAAATTTCATGGTGAATTCCTCCAATCTCGTTCTCCCCCCTTTTTAGGGGAGGAGAGGATATAAGTTCGTAACAGTAGTCCGTAGGGAAAAAAAAGGTGGAAAGATGCCCCAATCCCTTGGGAGAGTAAGAAAAGCGGCTCCACAGGGGATGTGGGAAAATTTTAGGAAAAGAATGCGAAATGTGGAAACACGAAAATTTTCCACATTTCTCCCTGAACATTCCACATTTTTGTGTGGAAGGCTGTGGAAAAAGTGGACAGAGAAACGCGGACGATTTTATTCGTAGCGGTTATTGATGTTGGTGGTGATGTCCTTGATGATCTCCGCCTTTTCCGGGTCGGTCTTCACCAGGCTCTCAATTCGGGACAGGGAGTTGAGAACGGTACTGTGGTCCCGGTTGTCAAATTCCTTGCCGATATCTTTGAGGGAGGTGCCCACCATCTGCCGGATAAGGTACATGGCGATCTGCCGGGCCAGGGAGATATCCTTGGAGCGGCCCTGTCCCCGGAGGGTGGCCGGCTCGATGTTATAGAACTTGCACACCTCGTCGATGATCACGTCGGCGGTGGGGAGGATATCGGACTTCTCTTTGAAAATGTCCTTCACTGCCCGGATGACGGTATTTTTGTCCAGCGAGTCGCCGATCAGGTCCTGGTAGGCCATGATCTTGTTGACGGTGCCCTCCAGCTGACGGACGTTGGCGGTGATATTTTCCGCGATAAGCTGAATGAGAAAGTCCGGCAGCTCCATGCCCATGCGGATGGCCTTGTTTTTGATGATGGCCATGCGGGTCTCATAGTCTGGGCGCTGAATGTCCGCCAGCAGACCCCACTCAAACCGGGTCTTCAGACGGTCCTCCAGGCGCAGCATCTCCTTGGGGGGGCGGTCGGAGGTGAAGACGATCTGCTTTTTCAGTTCGTAGAGGGTGTTGAAGGTATGGAACATCTCTTCCTGGGTGGAGTCACGGCCGGCAATGAACTGCACGTCGTCCATGAGGAAGATGTCAGCGCCCCGGTATTTCTCCCGGAACTCCTGGTTCCGGCCCTCCCGGATGGCGTGGATCAGCTCGTTGGTGAAGGTGTCGCCCTTGATGTAGACCACCTTGTAGTCGGGGCGGCGCTCATGGACCGTGTGGGCGATGGCGTACAGAAGGTGGGTCTTACCAAGGCCGGATTCTCCGTAAATAAACAGGGGGTTATAGCTCTGTCCCGGATTGTCCGCCACCGCCCGGGCGGCGGCATGGGCAAATTTGTTGGAAGAGCCTACCACGAATCGGTCGAAGGTATACTCCTCCGTACCGGGAAGAAAATCACTCTGCTTTGTGGTCTCCTTGGCCGCATCCAGTTCCCCTTCTGTCAAAACGATGACCTGAAAATCCGCGGAGAAAAGCTCATGCAGCGCTTTCTGAATGGCCGGAAGATACCGGGCGGCAATGATATCCCGCTTAAAGCGGGTGGGGGAGTAGATGGTAAAGCTGGTTTCATCCAAAGAGACAGCCATCGTGTCGTCAAACCAGGTATTGATGGTGGTTTCAGTCATCTCATTTCGCATCAGAGAGATGACTTTATCCCACACTTCTGCGGTGGGGTTCATAAATTGGACCTCCTTTAACGGCCCGGCGCCGGTGATACGGGCAGGGTGCGTAAACTTTCAAAGCGCCTCCCCCGGCGTACCGGAGAAGGCGGCAGATAATCAAAAAATCAGAAAAATCCACACAGAACATTATACCAAAAATATGGCTTTCCCGCAAGGATTTCCCGCATTTTTTATTTATAATGTATGGTCTTTTTTTGGCAGAAATTGTGGAGCAGATAAATTGTTGCTACAAGATATAGCGAAAAAGCAAAAACGGAAAAAAATCCTTTGAAATTGAGAAAAAATCTAGTTGACATAGGGTGCTTTTATCCGCTATAATGATGGGCGTATCTTTTGGACAGGGGCGATCATGCCCATTTCCAGAGAGCGGGCACTGCCGGGCAGTGTCCTGAATCATCAGACCGCAGCCCATACGGGCTGTTGTTGGGCCGGGAAAGCCGGCTTGAAATCAAATGAGGAGGTGTCCCCCATGCTTCGTACCTATCAGCCCAAGAAGCGCCAGCGTTCCAAGGAGCACGGCTTCCGCAAGCGTATGGCCACCCGCAACGGCCGCAAGGTGCTGGCTCGCCGCCGCGCCAAGGGCCGCGCCCGTCTGACTCACTAATGGGGAGGGCGGCATTCGCCCAATCCCTGTGAGACAGGCAAAACCGATCTCGGATGAGACGCGGTAAGAGGACACAATTCACATAGATGGCGCAAAAGGGGCGTGGGAGCTATTCCCCCGCCCTATCTGTGCATACGCAGCTTTTTTAAAAACTCCAACGGATTTTCTGGGAGGAAAGGCATGAAACATACCGTTTCCCTGAAACAAAATCATGAATTTCGCCGGTTATATCACAAGGGGAAAAGCGCGGTTTCGCCCTATTTTGCCATCTATTGCCGCAGGACCGGACGTCCCCAGAGCCGGCTTGGCATTACCACGGGAGTGAAGCTGGGCCACGCTGTCAAGCGCAATTTTGTCCGCCGCCGCATCCGGGAGCTGTATCGCACCCATGAAAGCCAGTTTCTGCCCGGCTATGATATTGTGGTAGTGGCCCGGACCCGGGCTATTTTTGGCCGCTATGCCGACCTGGAGCGCAGTTTTCTCCAGTTGATGAAAAAGCTGGGTCTGACCCTTCAGGAGGAAGACCGGGGATGAAAGGGCTTTTGTTGGCGCTCATTCGGTTTTATCAGCGTTATATCTCCCCTGCGCGCCCCCCGTGCTGCCGGTTTATTCCCACCTGCTCGGCTTATGCCCTGGAGGCGGTGGAAAAATACGGCGCGGCAAAGGGGGGTTGGTTGGCTCTGCGCAGAATTTTGCGCTGCCATCCATTCCACCGGCAGAAATCTGTGGAATACGATCCGGTTCCATAGAAGCTGCCCCAACTGATCAAATTGCGGAGGTAATGTTGTGGGTATTATTTTAGCACCCTTTGCCTGGCTGCTGCTGTTTTTCTACAATCTCTTTGACAACTACGGCCTGGCTCTGATCCTGTTTGC
>CALWOP010000184.1 GCA_944383195.1 uncultured Oscillospiraceae bacterium | reverse complement strand
TCATACTTGCCGCCGGGGCCCTTGCCATGGACACACAGTGAGCGGCACAGATCCGCAACCTGGTCGTCGTCCGTAAATACCGCGCCGCCATCCCCGTAGCAGCCCAGGGGCTTGGCCGGGAAGAAGGACGTGGTGGCAATATTGCCAAAGGCACAGGCCTTTTTCCCATTTTGGGAGGCACCAAAGCTCTGTGCGGCATCTTCAATCATCACAAGGTCATACTTCTCACACACAGCGGTCAAGGCCTCATAGTCACAGAGGTTGCCCAGAATGTCCACTGCCACTACCGCTTTTGGTTTCAGCTTACCCTCGACCAGCACCGCCTGGATCTGCTTCTCCAAGCTCTGGGGGCAGAGGCAGTAAGTATCGGGGGTAATATCACAGAACACAGAAGTAGCTCCAAACATCTTAGCCGGTTCCGTGGAGGAGATAAAGGTCATATCCGGGCAAAACACCGCATCTCCCTCTCCAATGCCGTAGACCATAAAGGCCAACTGGAGCGCGTCCGTGCCATTGGCGCAGGTAATGCAGTGCTTCCGCCCCACAAAGGAAGCCAGTTTATTTTCCAGTTCTTTTACAAAGGAACCGCCGATAAACTGGGCGGAGTCCAGAACAGCCTGAATATTGGCATCGATTTCAGGTTTGAGGGCCCGATATTGGGCTTTTAGGTCGATAAATTCCATCTTAGCTGCATCCCCTTACTCAGAAATTATCTCTATTAGCTTTTTGGTCAAATTTTTAAAATCATATTCCTGCGCTGTCTGTCTAGCGGCTTCACAGTACGCCTTATAAACTTCTGATGGTAAGCAACTCATTTTTTCAATGGCCCGAGCCACTGTTTCTGGTGTAGGATAATCAATTAGCTCCCCAGCTCCTCTCTGAACAGCTGGATTATAAGCACAAGGAAAGTCACATAGCACTGGCTTCTCTGCTGCCATGTAATCAAAAAGTTTATTGGGACTGATTCCGTAATTAAAAATAGCATGGGGTGGGAGGTGCATTAAGTTCAGATCAGCCTGAGAGACAATAGATGGAATATATTTCTTGTCCACCTTTCCTTTGAATACCACATTGGAAATTCCCTCATTCTGAACACGCTGTGCTAACACAGTCCGTTCATCTCCATCTCCCCAAATAAGAAATTTAATACTTGGATCCCTAATCTGTTTCGCCGCATCGAGCACTAAGCTTAGGTTGTTTGCCGGGCGGATCGATCCAGTATATACTACATTAAATTGTCCTGGATCCTTCAAATCTGAGTCCTCCGCAGGATAGTGGACTCTATTGTATCGAAAGACATCCAACTCCACACCGTTGTTAATGTAGTGGACTTTGGACTGGGGGATTTCTTTCTCCCAGCCCTGCTTCACAATATAGTCGTAAGCGCCTTCCATGGTGAATACCACATCATCTGCGTGAGTGTAAATCCACTTTTCCAGCCAACGCAGGGCAATTACTGCCGGATTATGAGGCCCGGCTATTCCGTATGCTACAATGGACTCGGGCCACAGGTCGGCAATCTCCGCAATTCCTTTACACTTGTACTTCCGGGCCAGATGAATCCCCATAGCGCAGGATGTTGGGGGCATCGAAGTGGCTACAATGACATCCGGTCTGGAAAACCGCTTGCATACACCCGGGAGTTTCCATGCAAACTCACAAATATTATAAATTCGCTTCAGGCCACTACCCTGGTACCCCTTGCATTTGATGTAGACATAGTGTACACCTTCTACTACCTCATCTCTCCAGGGACGGCCATCTGTGATGAGGTTCATAGTAGAATTATGCACTGTGCTAGCGGCGAAAATGGTCACCGTATGTCCCATTTCCATCAAATACTTGGCAAAGCAAGTCTGCCGGGCCAGGGGATAATATTTGGGTGGTACAGCATAGTGGTTGATTAGCCAAATATCCATGAAATCAAAATTCCTCTCTGTACACTTATTACGTCCTAATCACTACGTCCAGTGTCTCTAAAATCAGTTTTATATCGGTTGAAACACTGGCATGTGGCAAATAAGTCAAATCCAGCCGGAGCTTTTCTGGCATGATCTCTTCGATGTAAGTACGGTTTGGGTCATCACTAGCCATCAGCAAGTCGTTCTCATTTCGGAATCGGATAGAGGCTACCCCAGTGATACCGGGACGCACCAGAAAAATTTGTCGTTGTTCCTCTGTATACAGATCCGTATACTCCCGCACCTCAGGACGTGGGCCCACAAAACTCATATCCCCTCGCAACACATTCCACAACTGGGGTAACTCATCCAATTTAGTTTTGCGGAGCAACCGCCCCACTGGGGTGATGCGGTTGTCTCCCGCGGTAGTAATTTTCAATCCTGTATTGTCCTTTTGCATGGTCCGGAATTTATAGATGATGAAAGATTTTCCTTTCAACCCTATCCGTTCCTGGCAAAAAAACACCCCGCCCGGTGAAGTAAATCCAACCGCTAAAGCAGCAACCAGGAAAAAGGGACTGAGTATAATCAACCCGAGTAAGGAACAGACAATGTCAAATATCCGCTTACGGCAAAGAACACTCTTCGCCGGCAATGTTACAGCTTCTACTCTTGTCAAAACTGCCATACCTTTTCCTTTTTATATCAGTCGGAGCAGGCCAGCGCATACCCGCTCCACCTGTTCCTTCGTCAGGGTGGAGTACAGCGGCAGCGTTAGTTCCCGAGTATAGAGGCTGTAGGCGTTGGGGTAGTCCTCTATCCGAAAACCCAGGTTACAGTAGGCCGTCAGCAGCGGTAGGGGCTTATAGTGAACATTGGTGGAAATACCTTCCCTAGCTAGCTCTTCAATAATGTCATTGCGCTGTTCCAGACTTTTGTCCTTCAGCTGAGTCAGATAGAGGTGACAGCTGGATCGGCCCTTTTCTACCAGATGGGAAGCCGACACGACCCCGTGTCCCGCCAGAAGCCGATCATATAGTCTTACCAGCTCATAGCGTGTCTCTAGCATCTGGGGATAACGTCCCAGCTGGGCTAGGCCAATGGCAGCCATAATGTCAGTCATGTTACACTTGTAGAGAGGAGCCACAATATCATACTCCCACGCTCCAGCCTTGGTTTTGGCCAAGGCATCCTTATCCTGTCCATGCAGGCTCATCAGCATATATTGACGATACAGCGCCGCATCATCAAGCCCCAAATCGGCTCGCCAGGTAACCGCACCGCCTTCAGCAGTCGTCAAGTTTTTCACCGCATGGAAAGAAAACGTCGTGAAGTCAGCAATATTTCCACTACGGGTACTCCCACGATACGCCCCAAAGCTATGCGCTCCATCCGCCACCACAACGATCCGGCCGATTTGCCGCTGGATTTCATTGTTTGGGACAAATACAGAGCGTTTCTCCTCAACAACCGAAAAAATGTGGGAATAGTCACATAAAACACCGCCAATATCCACAGGGATAATCGCCTTAGTCCGTGGTGTAATGGCCTGAGCCATTTTTTCATAATCCATCTCGTAGCGGTTCGGCTGGCTGTCCACTAAAACCAGGGTTGCACCTACATGACACACCGGGCTGGCTGATGCAGTATAGGTGTAGGCAGGAACAATTACTTCATCTCCGGGACCAATGCCCAGCACATGAAGAGTTAGTTCCAAACAAGCGGTGGCAGAATTAAGGCACACAGCAGTGGAGGTCCTACAATAAGCGGCAACCTCCTTTTCAAATTGCTTTGTCTTAGGCCCTGTTGTAATCCAACCAGACTTCAAAGCAGCTATTACTTCATCAACCTCTGCCTCGCTAATATCTGGTGGAGAAAAAGGAATCTTTTCCATCATAAACGCCAACGCCTCCGTTTGAAAACTTCTTTTCACTATAATCTTACGAATTACTTATATCCATCAGCCTAGATATACACAAACTTGTACTCTTGTACTTCTAATACTAATACAACACTTCGGCCCATTTGCAATTTTTAGGGTTTACCCCCAAAAAACATCACTTTATAGTACCACATTCTCCTATAGAACGCAAGGCGTATGTAACTGGAAACCTTGGATATTTTGACTGAATTCATGATATCTTCCAAGATATCCCTCATTC
>CALWOP010000183.1 GCA_944383195.1 uncultured Oscillospiraceae bacterium | reverse complement strand
CTGCTTTTTTTCACACCGGCCCTGCGCCTCATCCTCGCAAGCGCCACATCCCTCGTTCCCGCCCAAACGGGCGAAAACTCGCTCATTCCGCTGCTCCGACTCTTCCCACCGAACCCGCTTTCGCTGGGCTTCGGCGGGAGCCCTCTTGTCTCCCTCCGCCGGCCCCAATTTGCCTCGAAAACCCTTGTTGGGGCAGCTTACCCTACCCAGCCCGCCAAGAGGTCACACAGCGGCAAACAGCGGGGATATATCCGGTACCGTCTTTTTCTTTGTATTGCGTGTTAGTTTTTGGTATGCTTGTCCTCTATGGCTTCACTTATCGACCGATCTAATTTTCAATGAAAATGAAATTATAGGTTTTATATTTTCGCCTATGTGACTCTGACCCACACTGTAGCCATAGAAAATAATATCACCTCATATTTGTTATCCGGATCACACTCTAAGCTCTGCTTAGATATGCGCTCCCGCATTGTAGCCTTCCCTCATGGCATTAAAAATTTTGCGTACCTGGAAGCAGTCGCCGATTTTCCAGAAGTCATAGGCCAGTTCCCGGAACGCTTCCGCCTCCTCGTCCAAAGGAGCGAAGCCGGTGGCGGCAATTACGGTATCGGCGGGAATCGTCTGCTCCCCGTCCGCCGTCTTGAGAACGGCAGCATTATCCCGGGCGGCGACGCATTCCGCCTCGTTCAAGATGGTGACACCCACCTTCTCCAACTCCATCAGCAGGCCCTCCCGATACAGGAACGCCGCATCCCGACATACCTCTTTTTTCCGGCTGGCAATAGTAACTTTTTTCCCCATCTGTCCCAGCTGAAGGGCCAGTTCACAGCCCACCAGGCCGCCGCCTGCAATGACCACCGTTTCCCCAGTTTGTTCGGGATGCGCAATGGCCTCCAGGGCCATCATAACATGGGCCGCTCCCTCCTTGGAAAACGCCGGTTTTTTCGGCTTGGCACCCATGGCGGCTACAATCACATCAGGAGTTTCCTTTTTCACCAGCTCTGCGGTTGCGGGAGTATTCAGACGAATGTCTGCGCCGCTGCGCTCCAGCCGACGGATCATGACATGCATAAATTGGTCCACCTTCTTTTTAAAGGGGACATCCTTAGCATGGCGGAGCGCGCCGCCCAACTCCCCATCCTTTTCACACAGGATAACCCGATGTCCACGTTCTGACAGAACGGTAGCTGCCTCCATACCGGCAGGTCCGCCGCCGATGACCAGAACCCGTTTGGGCTGCTTGGTTTGGGTCACACGGCTGGCCGGGACCTCTTTATAAGCGGTGGGATTCACCGGGCAGCGCCTGATTCGGGAGGGATATTTCACATAGGGAACGAAGGATTCACTGATGCAGGCCATACACCGCAGGCAGGGATATACCTCATCTTCTCGTCCGGCCTTCAGCTTATTTGGTAAATCAGGATCCGCCAGCAGCGGGCGGCCCAGCGCTACCATGTCCGCCCGTCCCTGAGCCAGAATCTCTTCCATCAGCTCAGGGTTGCCCAGAGCGCCCACTGTCACCACCGGGGTGTGGTTCATAGCCTTTTTCACGGCCTCCGCCAAATAGACATTGCAGCCCTCCGGCAAGAATCCGTTGGGAATCATATGCTGATTGGTCGAAGGAACGTGGAAGGTACCGGAGGTCACATGGATGAGGTCCACCTTGCCGTCCAGCAGCTTGGCAAATTCCACCTGGTCCTCCAGAGTGAGTCCACCCTCTACAATTTCAGTTCCGCTCATGCGCACTTCGATCGGAAAATCCGGACCGCACTTTTTACGGATGTTCTCAATGACCTCCAGCGTGATCCGGGCCCGGTTCTCCAGGCAGCCGCCATACTTGTCGGTGCGTCGGTTGTTCAGCGGGGAGAGAAATTGATGCAGCAGCCACCCGTGGCCGGCGTGGATCATTACCATGTCCACCCCGCCCAGCTTGGCCATCTCCGCTGCGTTGCCGAAGCAGTCCACAATGTAGTCAATCGTCTCCTGATCCAGGGCCACGTAATCTTTGCCCAGATGGCCCGGGCCATCACTGGGGCCCCAAATCGGGCCATCGTAATACTCGGGATTGGAGCGGGTTCCGGGATGAATCAACTCCACAGCGGAGAAAGCGTTATACTTCTTGATGGCATCGCTGGCGGCATGCAGATACGGGAGCACCTCTGGATCATCCAGCGGGATGCACAGCTTATGAGAAATGCCCGTCTTTAAATCAATTCGGCACTCCCCCATATTTACAATAGCTGCTCCGCCTCTGGCTTTTCCTTCAAAAATCGCAATATTTTCCGGAGTAAGATATCCGTCTTGGGTCAAATTGGAAATATTGACCGGTGCCGCTTCAATCCGGTTTTTCAGCGTATAAGGTCCAACCTTGATGGGGCTGAACAGATGGGGATACTTTTTCATCGGAATCTTCCCTTCTTTGTCTCTATAAGCAGCAGGCCGGCACAATGCCGGCCTGCCTGGTGGTTTGGTTTAAGCAACTGTTTTCTTCTGGGTCAGAAGACTGACGACCACATAAGCAATCACCGAGGGAATCAGCGGGGTAAAGCTAATGTAGGGAACAGCGACGAGGCCGGTCATATTTACAATGATAACGGCCATGCCGCAAAGCGCACTGGCAATAGCGCCTTCCTTGGTACCCTTCTTCCACCAAATACCGCCAAGCACCATGACCAGTGCACCGGCGTTCATCAGGGAATAGGTAGAGGACAGCAGGGACAGGATGCTGGAGGAAGAGATCGCCAGGCTCAGAGCAATAACGCCGGACACCAGGGTAACAATCGTGGACAGACGGCCCAGGGTTTTCTCGCTCGCCTTGGGGTTCAGGGTCTTATAGTAAATGTCGTTCACCGTGTTGGCGGTGACATTCAGCAGACCGATATCCATGGTGGACATCACGGCGGACAGCACCGCAGAGATCATAAGGCCAGCAATGATGGGATTCATCTCCAGAACCACATCAAACAGGATGGCGGCAGTGGGCGCATCGGGGAAAAGCGCCTTGCCGTACATGCCGATGATAACGGGAAGAACCACGAAGGGGATCAGGGCAAAGGCGGCAATCAGGGGAGCCCAGAAGGCTACCTTTTCATTCTTACAGGAGGCTGTACGCTGATAGGCGGCACCGGAGATAAGGCCGTTCAGCGCGCCGGGAACCATCATCATAAACAAGGTCTCTGCATCGAAGGGCACCAGTTCAAAAGAGCTCTCGGGCAGGGCGGCAGAAATGGCGTCGAAGCCGCCGTTCATGGCAATGGCCACAATGCAGAAAATAGTGCTGAAGAAAATGATTGTGGTCTGGACCGAGTCGGTCATCATAACGCCCCACATGCCGGACAGGGCGCAGTAAATAAATACCACGATGGCCATCAGCGCAGCACCCAGCGTGGGGTTAAGCCCCAGGGCGCTGAACAGAGCGGAGCCAGCCATAATCTGCGCGGCCATAATGCCCAGGGTTGCACAGATGTTCAAGATAGCCATCAATACGGAGGCCACCTTGCTTTGATAGCGGTCGCGAATCAGATCGGGAATGGTGATGTAGCCCCGGCGATAAAGCAGTCTGGACATCACAACGGCAAACAGCACGTAGGACAAAACCGCGCCCAGGCCGAACCACATGCCTCCAATACCGTATTCCGCACCATACTGTGCACCGCCTACGATAATGCCGTTGCCCACGTGTGCGCCGATATAGGTACAGATCATGACAAACATACCGCCGCTTTTTCCTGCCGTCAGGAACTCCGTCATTGTGGCGCTCTTTTTGCTGCCATAGATGCCAATGGCCAGCATACCGCCCATATAGATTACCAGAATCAGAACAATAATAGCCATATGTACCTCCTATTTCCTCTCATGATGAATTTATATATAAATAGGGACACTCCCTCTTTATATTTATGAGCCTTCCGCTTTAGTCCTGTACCTGACAGGATTCGTCACAAACCACTGTCTGTTTTGTGTAATAGCGCAGCTTCTCCTCATCAATCTCCACACCGAAGCCCGGTCCATCCGGCACAATAAAGGAGCCATTGACAATCCGGTTGGATCCCACGGCGATGTCCTCAATTTCATAGGGACCGCTGGCTTCACAAGCGAAGTTAATCTGCTTAAGTGTAGCCGCAAACTGCATGGAAGCAAAGGTGCTGATCCCCAACTCCACAGACGACATAACCACACAGGGAATGTTATAAAGCTCCGCCAAATCCCGGGTAATTCTGGCCTTTGTAATTCCACCCGGCCGATCTGTCTTGATGGTAAAGAGGCTGACCGCCTCCCGGTCCATCAGTTCCTTGACATCGTAAATACTGGACATGGACTCATGGGGCATAACCGGAATATACGTGGCCGCGTTTATTTGGGCCAGTCCGTCCAGATCGTTCCATACGATAGGCTGCTCGTAAATCTCCACATCGTTCTCTTCCAGGACAGGAATCATCTTCAGCGCTTCTTTCACGCTGTAAGCCTGATTGGGGTCTACACGCAGTTTGATATCTGCTCCGATTGTTTTTCGGATTTCCCGAACCAGTTGAATATCCTTCTTCAAATCTCCCAGTCCGAGCTTGATCCGCACCGTTTTAAAGCCCTGTTCAATCCACTTGAGGCTGGCCTTCTTCATGTTCTCCAGTGTATCAATGGTCACAATGGCCTGCAGCGGAATTTCCTTTCGGACCAGTCCACCCATAAAATTGTAGGCAGGCATTCCGGTCTTCTTTCCCATGATGTCATAGAGCGCCATATCAATTGCGCCCTTGGCCTGCGCCGCATAAGGAGCCGCCCGATCCATCGCTTTCCAGATTGCCTCTACTTGGAAGGGATCAAGTCCGATGACCGCAGGTGCTACATAATCGGAGAGCATGGACACAATCGGCTTTTGACCCATCTGAGAGGTTCTGGCAAAGGGGGCCGATTCTCCATATCCCACAATCCCCTCATCAGTATGGACTTTCACTACCACAAACCGGCATAGTTCCCATTTGCCCAGCGCAATTTCGCCCACATTTTCCTGGTTTCCCTTAAATGGCACATCCGTGGCCATAATTTCAACTTTTGTGATCTTCACATGTTTCTCCCCTTTCTTAAGTCATTAATCTAGTGTAATAAATTGTAAAAGATTTGTTACAAAGAAGCAATGGGTAGATTACCTGTATTTCCCGTCTAGTCTTGCAACAACTTTTGTCGTAATCTGCAATTTATCTCCGCGCTGCCTTATCTGCTCGTGCTAATTCTCTACGCTCAGATGTGGTTGGCCACTTCAAAGGCATCCCAAACTGCATACATGATGTTAGACACTCTTCTGGCATCTCCCAGGAGATAGAGCTCTGCTACTTCTCTGCTCAGCTGCCGGTACAGGCTATCCTCCTGGGAAAACCCGATGGCGGAAATTACCGTATCGCAGGGGATCTGCTCTACCTTCTCCGGAGTAGACACCTCCAGCCGTCCGTCCTTGTACCCAAGGACCCGGGCGGATGTAAGAATCTCCACTTTGTGGAAGGGAATCAGCCGCTCCAACATTTCGCTGTTGGCATGGCACAGCGGCTTATTAACCGCCATCAGCTTGTCCATCGCCTCCACAATGGTGACTTTTTTGCCGTTCTGGGCCAGCCAGAGCGCCGTCTCGCAGCCCACCAGTCCTCCGCCAACCACGATAACCTGCTCCCCACAGTCTTCTTCGCCTAGCAGCACGTCTGAGGCGGTAACTACAGGCGCTTCACCGTCCAGCGCAAGATGTTTGGGGACGGAGCCTGTGGCAAGGATAACTGCGTCATAGCCACCCTTTTTCACAAGTTCAGACTCCACCTTAGTGTGGAAATAAACAGGAACCATAAGTCGTTTCAATTCCTGCTCATACCAAGCAATCAGTGCCCGGTCATCTTCTTTGAAATCGGGAACCCCTGCCGCATTCAGGTTCCCGCCCAGGCGGCCGCTCTGTTCATACAGCTCCGGACGGTGTCCTCGCTCTGCCAAAACTCGAGCCGCCTCGCAGCCAGCCACTCCGCCGCCCACTACAAGAACCCGTTTGGCGCGCAGCACCGGCCGATATTCGGTCACGCGCTCCCTTCCAGCCTGCGGGTTCACCGCACAGTTGATCAAAGAGTACTCCTGAATACGGCCCATGCACCCCTCCTGACAGGAGATGCAGGGACGGATACATTGTTTCCGGCCAACCCGCAGCTTGTTCACATAGTCTGGATCCGCCAGCAAGGGCCGCCCCAGGCTGATCAGGTCACAAACTCCATCCCGCAAGGCTCGTTCTGCCCGTTCCGGATCGTCCATCCGCCCGGCGCAGATAATAGGAACTGAGACCGTCTCCTTCATCAATTTTGCGTAAGGCATATACAATCCCTTTTCCTGGTACATGGGAGGATGGCTCCACCACCAGGAGTCATAGGAGCCCACATCCACGTCCAAGGCATCATAGCCGTAGGAGACCAGCAGCTTTGCCGCTTCCACCCCCTCGTCCAGATCCCGTCCCTTTTCCACAAAGTCTTCTCCGGGCAGTGCCCCCTCACGGAGATCCTTGATAAAGCTCTTGGGGCTATACCGCAGGATTACCGGGAACTGGGCCCCGCAGCAAGCTTTGATCTCCTCCACAATCTCCCGGGCAAACCGCAGCCGGTTCTCCAGGCTGCCTCCGTACTGGTCGGTACGGTGATTAAACAACGAAAGAGCAAACTGGTCGATGAGGTACCCCTCGTGCACGGCATGAATCTGGACCCCGTCAAACCCTGCCCGTTTCGCGTTGTAGGCTCCCTTTCCAAACTGCTTGACAATGGTTCGAATCTCCTCCACCGTCAATTCCCGGCAGGTCTTATCCAACCAACGGTGCTGGATCGGCGACGGAGCCACCGGAGGATATTCCCCCAAATTAGTGGGAATAGTCACACGTCCAAACCCGCCGGACATCTGGAGAACAATCTTTGCATTATAGGCGTGTACTCGTTCTGTAAGCTCCCTGGCGGTGCGGATAAACTGCACGCTGTTAAATGTGGGGCTTGGACAATTGGGCATACCATGCTCCTCCACCTCATTGTCCACAAATGTAACGCCGGTGAAAATGAGCCCCACACCTCCTCGGGCTCTTGCGGTGTAGTAATCAATTCCGCGCTGGTTAAAACCACCCTGCTCATCTCCCAGGCCTAGGGGGCCCATGGGAGCCATAGCAAAACGGTTCTTTAATTCCATGTTTCCAATCTGATATGGCGCAAACATAATTTCACGGTTTTCCATAACATCCCTCCAGTATTTTGTCTTATTTTTGGTTAAATACTAACATGTAAATATTTACATGTCAATTATATTATGTTACGAAGCAGACTTTTCATTTTTAGTGAAAATATCCAAATGATTTTTTCATGAAATTGTGTTATATTAGTAAAAATGGAAGGATGCTATTTATGAGAACATTAAAATATTCAATTTTAGGACTGCTGATGCAGGCTCCTACCACCGGTTATGATATCTCCAAAGCGTTTGGCAGTGAACTTGGCTGCTTCTGGAGCGCAAAGCACAGTCAAATCTACCCGGAGCTAAAGCGCCTTGTTGAAGAAGGCTTGATCCAATACAGCACTGTGATTCAAGGTGAAAAGCTGGAAAAAAAGCTATATGAAATTACGGATAAGGGCAGCGCCGATTTTTTGCAGTGGCTGGAGCAGGACCCCCCCCTTGACCCTACGCCCAAAGATGTATTCCGCCTGCGCTCCTACTATTCCCAGTGGCTTCCGGAAGACACCTATTTGGAATTGATTCAAAAGCAGATTGAAAAACGCACCGTAAAGCTGAATTACCTGTCCGGCTGCTTTGAGGCAAGCTACGGAAATGTGGATCCCCTTACACTTACTGGAGCGGCCCGCGGCGACTATTTGGTTTTGCTCAGCGCAGTCATGCGTGAGCGGACCTACATGGAGTGGCTTGAAAAAAGCTTGGATCTGGTATCCGCTTGGGCCGATCTGAAACAGAAACAGTCTTAATTACCCGTCTATAGCTCTTTTTACACTAAAAAGGGACACTGCAAAGCCGAAAATGCAGTGTCCCTAAATATTATTTTTAAGTGGAGTAGGGAAATATAGAAAGTAGAAGGAAAAACTCATAGAGGATATTAGTACGGTCAATGGTGAAAAATCTAGTTAACACAAAACTTCTTTTCCAAATAATAATGATCTTTTGGGCTAAATGGAGCGACACGGTCTATATGTAGATGCCGATTAACAATTCCCTAATCTTTCGCTATTATCCGCAAGCAAGTGTAATAATATATTTATTATTACTCACTGACCCAAACC
>CALWOP010000182.1 GCA_944383195.1 uncultured Oscillospiraceae bacterium | reverse complement strand
CCCGATCCCTACACGACGCTCTTCAACAGCCTCAAGAAGGACCGCACGGAGAAGGACAGCTCCAAGAAGAACAGCCTCAAGAAGGACCGCACGGAGAAGAACAACTCCAGGAAGAACAGCGGCAAGAAGAATCGCACCGAGAAAGACAGCACCAAGAAAGACGTTGTCAAGAAGAACGGCCAAAAGTATACCAACCGTAAGAAGAGTACGTTTGATAAGAATTTTGGCAACAAGAAGCGCAACCCCAAGGACAGTGCCGCCAAGAAAGACGCTGCCTCTGACAGCGTCCGTGGCCAGCAGGGCAAGCAGTCCAAGAACTAAAGCATCATCCCGATGACCGGGCGAATATAGAACGTATAGAATATGAAGCGGAGTACCTCCCACCTTTTGTGGGGGGTACTCCGCATTGAAGCAGAAATTGAGAAAGGCGGTCACTATGGATGTACAGACGATCTTGATTGTAGATGATGACGCGGAGATCCGAGAGGGACTGCGCATTTTGTTGGGTGGGGAAAGTTATATGATTTTGGAGGCGGCCAATGGGCAACAGGCGCTGGAACAGATGACGGATACTGTGGACCTGGTCATTCTGGATATTATGATGCCCGGGATGTCCGGCCTTCACGTATGCGAAGAGATCCGCAAGCGTTCGCCGGTGCCTATTCTGTTTTTGACCGCGAAAGCACAGGAATCCGACAAATTAGTGGGCCTGATGGCCGGTGGAGATGACTATTTATCCAAACCATTTTCTTATGCGGAATTGGTGGGACGGGTCAAGGCGCTGCTGCGCCGGTACTGCGTATACCGGGGAAAAGCCCAGGCCGGATCCCTGAACCGGGACAATATTCTCTCTGCCCGCGGGATCAGGATCAGCCTGGACTATAATCAGGTATGGGTACATGGGGAGGAAGTGGAGCTGACAGACCTGGAATATAAAATCCTGCGCCTGCTAATGCAAAATCCCCATCGTATTTTTTCTACACAAAGCATCTACGAAACAGTGTGGGGCGAGCCATATTACTACATTTCCAACGGTACTGTCATGGTACACATCCGAAAGCTGCGGGTCAAAGTGGAGCCGGACCCGCAAAACCCACGCTATCTGAAGACGGTCTGGGGAAAGGGGTACCGCTTTGAAATCAATGAACGGGAAGCATAGTAGGGGAAAAGGGCTGACGGTTCGGTTCGGAGCGCTGCTGTGTCTGGCTGGACTTATCAGCGGAGGACTGTTTTTGACCCTCCAGATGGGGGGCGTTTGGATGATCCAGCAGTACCTGGAGAATGAGGAGATCCAGCAGCAGCGTGTGGAAGAGCAAATTGCCTTGCTGCAGGAGTATGTGACAGAACATAACCTCTCTACGGATGACGCCCGTCAGCTGACTCGGTGGGCGAACCGGAATTCATTGATCCTGATGGAAATCTACCGCTCCAATGTTTTGCTCTATACTTCATGGGCCCCAAAGGAGTCCAGCAGCGGAGAAAATACTATGCAGGCTCCCTATTATGACTGGGTCTCTTACTATCAGATCCAGTTTTCCGATGGACCGGCAGATGTGGTCCTCTACTCAGGAGAGGCATACCGATGGTATCTCTGCCTTACCATTAGCAGCTTGATTCTTTCTGTGGCGGTGTTTTTAGCTGTGTTTGTCGTGGGCAGCCGGAGATTGGTGCGGTATATCTGCCTGCTCAGCGATCAGATCCAGGCCATGGAGGGAGGTGACCTTGACCAGAAAATTCTGGTCAAAGGGGAACACGAGCTGTCCAGTCTGGCACGAGGGCTGGATTCCATGCGCCGGTCCTTTCGGGAGCAGCGGGAGCGGGAAAAGGAGCTGTATCGGACCAATCAGACCATGATCACCCAGATGTCACACGACTTGCGTACTCCGCTGACTGCCATACAGATCTATACCGATATCCTGCGCTACCGAAAGTTTGAAAATTACAGTCAGGCCGAGGCATATCTCAACCGAATTGACGGAAAAATTGCCCAAATCAAGCAGCTGGCGGAGAATATTTTTGAATATTCTTTGGTTCCGGGAGAGCCTCGTATTATCTTGGAAGCCGCGCTGCCGTTTCGGGAGGTATTTCATGATCCGCTGTCGGAAATGGCAGGATATCTGGAGGGACAGGGGATCAAATTGCAGCTGGAGACCCAGTGGCCGGAGGGGGCGATCCACCCCTATTCTCCGTATATCAGGCGGCTTATGGATAATATCGCGTCGAACCTGGTCAAATATGCTGACCCGGCGCTGCCAGTACGGGTGGTCATGGAGCGCCGGGAGCAGGATTTGGTCTTAAGTTGGGTCAATACGGTGAGATCGGATGGCGCTCGACAGGACAGCAGCGGCATTGGACTTTCCAATATGCGAGCGATGATGGAAAAAATGGGAGGGAGGCTGGAAGCGGAGCGGGAAGACGGCTTATTCCGGGTGAGTTTATACTTTCCAGCCCAATGATCGTACCTGGAACAAAACACACTGCCTGGACGCTGCCTCCCAAGGGCGTTTTACTCCTCGGCAACTGCCTGTTCCAGGCGGCGTTCCAATGTGTCCTCCTGATCTTTCACATTGCCGATGATGGGGGCGCCAATGATGTTGCCGTCCCGGTCTACGATGTAAGTGGTGGGGTAGCCAGCCAGCTGAGCAATAAAATCTTTATACAACTCGTTTTCCGGATCTGGGGAAAGGTTGAGGTATGTCACGCCTTTTTCAGAGAGGATGTTTTGCGCTGTCTCCAGCTGCTCTTCGCTCTGACCGGAGTCTGAGGCGACGCCGATCAGGTTGATGTTTTCCTCCTTGAATTGCTGGTAGAGTTCCTCAAGCTCAGGCATTTCTTCGATGCAGGTACCGCAGCCGTTGTTCCAGAAGTTGACAATAGTCGCATCGTAGTCAGAAAAAATGTCATTGGTGACCGGATTTCCCTGGGTGTCCACCTCGGAAAATTCGGGGAATGGAGTTTTTGAGACCAGGTCCTCCTGAGAAGAAGAGCAGGCGGTCAGGCCCAGGGCAAGGGCTGCGGCAAGCAGGGCAGCGAAGATACGGTTCATAGTTCAGACTCCTTTTTTGATATATTGCGAAATAGTGTGGAAGACTGGATTGCATGGTGGGGACAGGCCCGGATGCAGTCTCCGCAGCGAATGCATTCAGTATGATTTGGGTGATGAAAGACATCTACATCCATCTTACATACCCGACTGCATACACCGCAGGAGGTGCATTTGGCGGTGTCGATATGCAGCCGGGAAAGGGAAAGTTTGTTGAACAGAGCATACAATGCGCCCAAAGGGCACAACCATTTGCAAAACGGACGATAAAAGAAGATGGACAGTGTTACTACCCCCAGCAACAGGCAGCTTTTCCAGGTGAACAGGATGCCCAGGCTGGCCCGAATGCTTTCGTTGGCCAGGGACAAGGGGATGCCGCCTTCCAGAATTCCCACAGGGCAGAGATACTGGCAGAAGAATGGGTCGGCCAAGCCCACTTCGTTGACTACCGTCATAGGCAGCACAATCACGAATAGGATGAGTACCCCGTATTTCAGGTAGGTGAGGATATGAAGCGGCCGGGTGCTGAATTTTTTGGTGGGTATTTTGTGCAGCAACTCCTGAAACCATCCAAAGGGACACAGAAAGCCGCAGTCTGCGCGGCCCAGCAGAGTCCCCAGCAGGGTCAGGATGCCCAGCACATAAAAGGACATCTGATATTTGGGCGAGCCAATCACTGCCTGCAAGGACCCAATGGGGCAGGAACCGGCCGCCGCTGGGCAGGAATAGCAGTTCAGCCCCGGTACACATACCCCTTTTAGGGGGCCGCGGTACAATTTGCCCAGAGGGAAATGCAGAAAAAAGGGATTCGATGCCAGTGTGGCCAGCAGCTGGATTTTCCAGCGGTTGTTTTTGCTCTGTTTCTTACCCAATTCCCACACACTCCAAACATAGATTGATCCCTTTGTTCAGCACCGTGACTGGTTCCCCGCGTAAAACGCCCGCAGCGATCAAAGCCACCGCTGTGAGAAGCAAGAGAACGGAAAGCTTTCGCATATCGGCTCTCCCTCAGCCCATGGGGATAGCGGAGATGCTATCCTGGGAATCAGACTCGTTTTCCTGACTCATCGCCACAAAGCTGGCCGCGGAATCAGCCAGATCATCCCCATCGATTTGAGAAATCCAGGCGGAAATGAGCGAACCGTTGACGTACCACACGCCGGTGCAGGGAATGCCGGAGGCCATTTCGTCGTTTTGGGCCAGGGCCGTCTTCATAGAGTCATTGTAGGATATAACCGGGAACGGAGTGTCCTGAACCAGCTGCGCATCCATGCTGCCCTTGTTGCATACGACGATATCGCCTCCGGCGGAGCGTACTTCCTCCACCGCTTGGAGCAGTGCATCGTAAAAGTCAAGGGCCTGCTCATCTTCCGGGTCCAGGAAGACAAGAAATGTGGTGGCGGGAAGATCTTGGTTTGTAAACGGATCTCCGGACAAGGTTTCAGTCTCAAATTCACCTACTCGGTTGACTGCGATTTTATCCGCCGCAGGTACACTGTTTTCTTCCAAATAGGCATCTGCCCAATCCTGGGTCACCCAGCCCTTGTCCAGAGCATCCTGGACTGTGACAGAGCCATCGCGGATGGCGGCTTCTACCTCCTCAAGGCTGGGAGCCTTGCTGCCGCAGGCGGACACAGTCAAAGAGAGGGAAAGGGCGAGCGCAAACATAATATACTTTTTCATGGAATACCTCCTGTGTTTTCGTTTGGCGCAGGTCATCATACCATAGAGCGTGTCAAATCCGTGTCAAGAATCTCTTGACACGGATTTGACTGCGTTTATGATAGAATGAGAAAAAACAGTAGGAGCTTTCAGATGAAGATTTTAGTGGTGGAAGATGAACAACAGCTGTGCAGCGATATCGCGGAAGACCTGGAGCTGGAACGCTATACAGTGGAATGCTGTTACGATGGCCTGGAGGCATGGGAGCGAATCTTTGTAGAGTTCTATGACTTGGTGATTCTGGATCTGAATTTACCGGGAATGGATGGGCTGGATATTTTGCGGGCCATCCGCCGGGAGAAGCCGGAGCTGCGGGTGTTGGTCCTGACGGCCCGGAACTCTTTGGAGGATCGGGTGGCCGGGCTTGACCTGGGAGCGGATGATTATCTGACAAAGCCTTTTGACCTGGAGGAACTGGAAGCAAGGGTGCGCGGCCTTTTGCGGCGGACGTATACCGTACGCAGTACGGTCGTCACCGTAGCAGGGTCACATTGCGCCTGCAGATCCAACCGGGAAAAACGAGAGGAAACAGCATTTTGCTGGAACGTGCGTTCTTTAATCTTATGGAAAATGCCATCCAATATAACCGCCAGGATGGGACGGTTGCGGTTACGATGGCACGTGAGGGTGACAGGATGCGCATCGAGATCACGGATGAAGGAATGGGGATTCCACCGGAGCACCGGGAAAAGATATTTGAGCCATTTTTCCGTGTGGAGCAATCCCGCTCCAGGCATTTGGGCGGGGCAGGCCTGGGACTGCCGTTGGCCCGTTCCGTTATCCAGCTGCACCAAGGAAAAATTTTGGTGGAGAGCACCCGGCATCAGGGAAGCAAATTTGTGGTGGAGCTTCCGCTGATGCAGTAAGAGCATGAATTGAAAGCAAACAACTGGAAGGGAAGTAGTACTTCCAGGGTGGCGTAAAAAGGGAGCTCCTTTTCAAAGGAGCTCCCTTTTTATAGCGAGAGGGTTTGATTTCAAACAGATTCCAGCAGGGAGGTACATGACCCAGCTGTCCAAGAAAGAGGATTAATAATTTTCGCAGTTAATCTCAAAAAAGCTCTTGGAATACTGACAGGTGGGACACACTTCCGGAGCCGCGGTGCCCACGACGATGTGGCCGCAGTTGCGGCACTCCCATACCTTGACCTCGCTCTTTTCAAAGACCTGGGCGGTCTCCACATTGCGCAGCAGGGCACGGTAGCGCTCCTCGTGGCGTTTCTCAATAGCGGCCACCAGACGGAACTTGGCGGCCAGCTCCGGGAAGCCCTCTTCTTCGGCGGTTTTGGCAAAGCCGTCATACATATCGGTCCACTCGTAGTTTTCACCCTCGGCGGCGTGGAGCAGGTTTTCAGCGGTGCTCCCCACGCCATGAAGCTCCTCAAACCACAGTTTTGCGTGGGCCTTCTCGTTCTCGGCAGTCTTCAGGAACAGCTCTGCGATCTGCTCGTAGCCCTCGTTCTGGGCCACAGTGGAGAAATAGGTGTACTTGTTCCGGGCCTGGGACTCTCCCGCAAAGGCGGCCTCCAGGTTCTTTTCCGTCTGGGTCCCGGCATACTTGCTGCCGCTGCGGACCGGCGCCGCCTCGATTTTTTCAAAGGCGGAGGCTGGCTGCTTACAGATGGGACAGGTAAACTCCGGGGGAAGCACTTCACCCTCATAAATATAGCCGCAAATTTTGCATTTCCACTGATTCATTTTCGTTTCATCCTTCCGATGTATCAAATCGCTCCGGTCTTGATATGTGGTATGGAGCATCGCTTCTGCCAGTTCGCTGAGCGGGTGCCCGTAGAAAGTTTGGTAGAGCGCTTGAATTTCGGGATTTTCGTGGCTGGTACGCAGCGTCATGGACTCATCCCGGTGGTACAAAGCGGCGATGCGGCTTTTGCGGATCTCGTCTGGGTCTTGTCCCAAATGCTTGGGTTGTCCTCCGCCGCCGATGCAGCCGCCGGGACAGGCCATCACCTCTACAAAGTGGTACTGTGTTCCGCCCTGCTTCATGCGGGAGAGAAAACTCCGGGCGTTGGCGGTGCCGTAGATGACCGCCACCTGAATGGTTAAAGTACCAAGCTGTACCTGGGCTTCCCGTACCCCTTCATAGCCACGGACCGGGCGGAGTGTCAGGAACGTTTCCGGGGCTTTTTCCCCGGTGAGGTATTCGTAAGCGGTGCGAAGGGCGGCTTCCATCACGCCGCCGGTGTTGCCGAAGATCACCCCTGCGCCAGAAGCCTTCCCCATCAAAGAGTCATAGGGGGAGTCCTCCAACGCGGTCCAGTCAATGCCTTCTGCCTTGGCCCACCGGGCAAGCTCTCGTGTGGTGATCACCTGGTCGGTGTCCCGCATTCCATCTACTTTATGGTAGTCGGAGGCGGCGTGCATTTCCTCCCGCCGAACCTCAAATTTCTTTGCAGTACAGGGAGTCAGGGTGACATGGACGATTTGCCTGGGGTCAAGGCCCATTTTCTGGGCAAATTAGGTTTTTACGGTGGCTCCCTGCATTCCGATGGGGCTTTTGGCAGTGGAGAGATGGGGCAGCAGCTCCGGCGCGTAGATCTCCGCAAAATGGACCCAGCCGGGACAGCAACTGGTAAATTGGGGGAGAGGGCGGTCACCCTGCTTGATTCGATGGATCAGTTCGCTGGCTTCTTCCACAATGGTAAGGTCCGCGGCGAAATTGGTGTCCAATACGTAGTCAGCGCCCAGGGCACGAAGCAGCGCCACCATCTTTCCCTCAACGAAAGTGCCTGGCTCCAGCCCAAATTCTTCGCCCAGAGAAGCACGGACGGCAGGGGAGGTGCTAACCACCACCACCTTGTTGGGATCGGCAATGGCCTGCCGAACCTGAGGAGATTCGTCCCGCTCGGTAATGCTGTCTACCGGACAGACATTGGCGCACTGTCCGCAGTAGATACAGATGGCTTTCCCGCCGGTGTCCTGGAAGGTATAGGTACCGTGCACCCCCATCAAATTGGTACACGTCTCCTTACACATACCGCACCGGATACATTTTTCTTCCCAGCGTACGATGCTGGGGTTGTCCGCCTCGATGGGGACGCGGACAGACAGAGGCAAATGGTTCAGTTTCCTCACGTTCCTTTCTGTTTTGTATTTGTTCTGCATTCTTCACATAGATACAGCAGCTTCAGGTCATAGGACAATATAGAAATCCCCGCTTTCTGCTCCAGCTGAACGGTCAAGTCGCCAAGGTCCACATCCAGAAGTTTGCCGCACCGCTTGCATACCAGATGATCGTGCCGAACTATACGGTCGTAACGGTCGGCCATCCCTTCCACCGATACTTTTCTGATTCGGTTTTCGTCCCATAATCGGTTTAAATTGTTGTATACCGTGGCCAATACGACCTTGGGATAAGTGATGCGCAGCTGCTCAAAAATTTGTTCCGCCGTCATATGACTGCGGGAGGATTCCACAATTTCTAAAATTTTTTTTGCGTATTTTGTCACGACCATCAACACCATTTTTAGAATAATTCTAATGTTTATTATAGGGATTTTTTGAAAAGAAGTCAAGTAACAAACGATACAAAAGGTGAACAGAAAGTTTGCCATATCCATAAAAGACCAAGAGCGGGGCAGCCTTCATAACTGGCTGCACCGCTCTTGGCCGTGGGATAAAAACAGTTGCTTATGATCTCAATGTTGTCGTTGATACTGGACTCAAAAGCTGCGATTTCCTGAGGATTCTCAGCCAGCACCATCTCACGCAGGTTTCGCCCGGCCGTGTTGGCGGCGATCCGGCATTCTTTGACAGCGCTGTTTGCCTCCAGAATCTGTTTGACCAGCAGATCCGTGCTCTGCTTTGTGTTTTGCAGCCCCAGGATGCCGGACAGGGCAATGACACCTGCAATTTCATTTTATGAAACATGATGGGTTCTCCTTTTATCCATTATTTTAAATCTACGGAAGAGTTTTATGTTCTGGAGCGCAAAGTAACACGCGCTGCGTTTCAGAAATCTATATATGATGGAGGCTTTGTTTGGGATGACAGATGCGTAAGTTTGATTAAGCCGTCATCCAACGTGGCCGCTGCCAGCAATCATATGGCGGGGAACCGGAAAAAAGAACTGAAATTTAGGGACGGCTCGGAGGGAGTGTTTATGATTCATAAATGGCCTTTTTTAGAATACCAGGGGATGGGGGGATGCCGTTCTTATTATGGCAATCAGCATTAGCCTGGAAAAATGAAAGGCCCTTCCAAAGCGATTGTGAACAGAAAATGGTCTGGGTGCATAAGATAAGTTTGGATGACTTGAGACAGTGTGAAACTGTGAAAGCCGTGGTTTGGCGGCAACCAGGAAATCTATGCGCCCGACAAGAGGGGAAACTCATGTACCTAGGGGTTGGTTCCTGTAGATATATAGGTTCACACAATGAAGTTTGATGAAATGTCAAGTATAGGTGCGTACGCCGGGCCAAAACGACACCTTGACCGTTGGTAATCCTACACCCTGACCGCGCAAAACAGACACCCC
>CALWOP010000181.1 GCA_944383195.1 uncultured Oscillospiraceae bacterium | reverse complement strand
TGGAAATCGATGTGGCATTGGACTTTCCGCATGAGGATATCTACGAGCTCAATGAACTGGCCAAAGCGGTAGAAAAATTGTCGAATGCCGACCGGATAAAACTGGGGGTTGTGGTTGGTATGGCGCAGCCCGAGAATGCCAATCAGATTTGCCGCTTAGCAGAAAATCTGGATCTGTTCGAATTTGCTCCTGGTGCTCATACTCCAGCAGAATACGGGAAATTTATGATCCAGCAATCCGGACAGTTTCATTATGATCCCACTCTGGATGAGTTCTACGACTATGAGAGGTATGGTCGCCAAAATATGGATTCTGGGACGGGAATGTTCACTGACCGTGGCTATATCGCCTACATCGGGACGGAAAGCCTGGAGGAATTAATGGGAGAAGTTCAGGAGCAGGTACAGGGGGTGATGGAAATGCAGTAGATATGGTATGGACCTGGCCCGAAAGGAGGGTGTACTTGGCCAGGATCCGCTGCTCAACCAGTGCTTTGACTCAGTGGCCTACGCTCAGCATCACATGGCGAAATACGGCCTGTCCACAACAGACCATGGCTATGCCGCCAGGAACGGGCAGGAGATTATTTACGAGTACAGCCAGCCTGAGCAAGGACCGGAGATGACAATGTAATTATTTATGACGAGACGAAGGGGCCGTTTTTCCGAAAGGGACAAAACGGCCCCTTCTTTTTTTATGCCCCTTTTGGAAAAAACGGTTTCGGAAAGGAGCAAATATGCGGGAAGAACGACTGCTTGCCTACCTGCAGGGAGCCTGTTTGGGCCGAGCATACAGGGTGAGCGGCAAAGAGCTGGAACGGGTAATGGGCCTCAGCGGCACAGATCTTCGGAAAATCGTTAACCGGCTGCGGCGGCGGGGAGTGCCCATTGCCAGTGACCAAAACGGTTACTTCTACGCCCAGACCTCTGGGGAGGTTTACAGCACGATTCGGTATCTCGTGAAAATACGCACCGGGCTGGATGCTGTGATCCGGGGGTTGGAGGCCTCTATGGATGAGTTCCGTTTGGGGAGGTGAGGCGTATCGCCAGATCCTTTATTCCATGGGTCGGAGGTAAGGGCAAACTCCTGTGGCTGATTCGAAAACTGGCTCCTCCCTGGTATCCGCGATTTATCGATGTTTTTGGAGGCAGCGGAACGGTCACGCTCAGCCGTCCCATTATCTTTGAGAAAGAGAACATCAACACGCTGGAGAGCGACAGTGAGATACTGATCACCCTGCTGGGAGCGTTTGCCCAGTCGGAGAGCGAGAGCATCAGTGCCAATGTGCGATGGGGAAAGCGTCAGGCGATGCGGGAAGGAAAAGTGTCCATCCAATATAAGAAGCTGTATGGATTTCAGCGGGGAGTGGACAGGAAACCTGAAATCATTCCAGAGCAGGCGAAGATCGTGGCAGAAATATACCGGCGGTACCTGGCCGGTGCAAGCTACCGAATGATCCAGGATTGGTTACAGGAGGAGCAGATCCCCAATACATCAGGAAAGCCGGAGTGGTCCATCCATGGGATCCGCAGCATTTTGACCAACGAGAAGTACTGCGGGGATGTTCTATGCCAGAAGACCTTTACCCAGGACTGCATCAGCAAAAAGGTAGTGCGCAATACCGGTCAGCTCCCCATGTATCTGATCCAGAATCACCATGAAGGAATCGTGGATCGCAAAACATTTGATGCGGTACAGGCAGAGATGGCCCGGAGGAACGCCGGCAAGAGCCCCTCAAAAAAGACGGCTCCCACTGGCCGAACTACCTACACCAGCAAGTATGCCCTCTCTGAGCGGCTGGTGTGCGGTGAGTGCGGAACCCTGTACCGCCGCTGTACCTGGTCCAATAGAGGGAAGAAACGAGTGGTGTGGCGTTGCGTCAGTCGTTTAGATTACGGGACGAAATACTGTCATGCGTCACCATCGTTGGACGAGGAACGGCTCCAGAAATCGATCCTTACCGCGCTTAGCTCCGTCATGAGCCAAAAGGATACGCTGATCCGGCGGATTACCGGAGCAATGGAGCTGGAACTGGTATCTGTTCCCGGTCAGCCTTTGAGTCTGGCGGACATAGAGCGGAGGCTGGAAGAAATTGGTGCGGAGACCAGAAGGATCGTGGCAGAGGCGGCACAAGAGGGCAATGGTGAAGAGTACACAGACCGCCTGAAAGCCTTGGTTAATGAGGCTGCCGCTTTAAAGAAGAAAAGAGCGGACATCCAAACGCAAAGCCAGACCAACAGTCAAGCGCTTCAGCGTATGGAGGATGCTGCTGCGACACTGAGTCAGGAGGCAATGGAACTTACACAGTGGGATGAGTCCCTGATCCGTCAGCTGGTGGACACAGTCAAGGTAATCTCAGCAGAAAAAATAGTGGTCTGCCTCCGGGGCGGGGTGGAAATTGAGCAGGACATGTTATAATGAAAGAGAAGAGGTGATCGGGATATGATCTATGCCACAGGGGATACTCACGGCAACTTCCAACGCTTTAGGCCTGAATACTTCCCGGAGCAGGCCGGGATGACCAGGAAAGACTATATGATCATCTGTGGAGATTTCGGCGGCGTGTGGGACGGAAGCAAAAAAGAGCAGAGAACATTGGACTGGTTGGAATCGCTGCCCTTTACCACACTGTTTGTCAGTGGGAATCATGAAAACTTTGACCGACTGAAAAAATATCCTGTAGAGGAGTGGAACGGCGGACGGGTTCAGGCAATCCGCCCCCATGTACTGCACCTCACGAGAGGTCAGATATTTGAACTCCAGGGGTATACATTCTTCACAATGGGAGGAGCAAGCAGTCATGATATCGACTATGGGATCCTGGATCCGAAAGCTCCGGATTTTGAGGAACAATACTGGACCCTGCGAAGAATGGGAGTCAATTTCCGCGTCAATCATCGCTCCTGGTGGAAGGAAGAACTGCCCAGCGAGACAGAGTACAAAGAGGCCAGATATAACCTGGAACGGGTCAATCATCAGGTGGACTATGTGATCTCCCACTGTGCCCCCAGCAGCATCGAAGATATCATTGGAGGCGGTGGATATGTGCACGATCATTTGACGGACTTTCTGGAGGAGGTCAAACAAAACACAAAGTTTCATTACTGGCTATATGGCCATTATCATGATAACAAAATTATAAACGACCGTTTCGTCCTGCTTTGGGAACAGATCGTACAGATCATATAAGGGCACGGCAAAGAGAAGCGCGGCAGTGTTATGCCGCATTTCTCTTTGCCGTGATTTCAATAGTAAGGCATATAACGCCGGAAAGGAGAAATCCATGAACATCCGAAAGCCTGCTGACTACAGTACAATGTATGCCGGGCTGGATCGTCTGCTGGCAAATGACCTGCCGCAGATGGAACTGCATTTAGAAATCGGCAAACTGATTAGCGCCAGGCCGGAAAAAGGGGCGGCGGTGGCCGCAGCGGAATATCTGGCAGCCAATTATCCGGATAGAATGGGTTTCTCTCCTCGGAATCTGCGCCGAATGAGGGACTTTTATCGTACCTATGAAAGTAACGCTGATGCTCTGAAAGCGGCCTTGATGATTGGTTGGACCCAGAATGTGGTCATTTTGGAGGCGGAATTAACAACGGAGCAGAGATGTTGGTATATTCAGGCGGTTTTTCAGTTTGGTTGGTCCAAGACGGAACTGCTCCGCCAAATGAAAGAAGCTGCCCATGAGCAGATAGACCTCGACTTGAACGATGTGTCATGCTATACTGGAAACAACCAAGAGGAACAGGAGTATGAGTATGACCAGAATTCTGTTTGTTGGTCATTGGAATGTGTGCAGGAGCCCGATGGCCGAGTATGTGATGAAAGATCTGGTGAAAAAAGCTGGGCTGGAGAGTCAGTTTTATATTGCGTCCGCCGCTACCGGCCGGGAGAAGATAGGACATCCGATCTATCCACTGGCGCAACAGGAACTGGACGAACATGGCATCCATTGCGATGGACATATTGCCCGACAGCTTCAGAACAGCGACTACGAAAAGTACGATCTGCTCATTGGGATGGACAATACCGACATCCACAATATGTACCTCATTTGTGGCGGCGATTTTGCCGACAAGTTCCGCTTGCTGATGGACTTTACCGACCACCGGGGGCAGGAGGTTGCCAACCCACGGTACATCGACGATTTCAAAATGACCTGGCACGATGTGCTAGATGGGTGCCAGGGCTTGTTTCAAAAAATTATTGCCAAAGAAGTGTAAGTGTGAGGACAAACTAAGCTCATCTGACATACTTTGGTAAAAGGAGAACAAGCTATGCGCAATGAATATTTTAAAATCATCGATACAGCCTTCGTTCAGTCACTTTTGGATGGAAATCTTTATATGAACTCTCTGAATTATTTTAGGAAACTGGAAGAAGGCAAGGAGGAAAAGGAAAATAAGGCGCAGAAAGATTATATGGAAGGCGTCTGTGGAACAGTCCCCAAAAACCAGCTTCGGCAGTTTGGCTTTCATTTCAGCAAAGATTTGCTGGATGTAATGGGCGACCATGTGACGCTACTCAGTGACAATTACGGATTTAACAACCTTTTTTGCCTCTATCGACTCCAAATCGATGAGGATACCAAGTCAATTCTGCGCCCCAGTAAACAACTGGTAGACTTCAATGACGAGGGTAGCGTCCCAAAGGTCGTAGTTCGATTCCGAGATTCTGAAGAATTCGTGAGGCGACTTGAATCGGCGCTCCATACGGCATTGGTGGAGCAAACCATAGAATACGCCATATATGGGGGAGTTACTTATGAAAGTGCATGGACCAGCGCTGACGGCCCTGGTACTCGTTCCGCATTCCACAAGGATCCGTCCTATTCCTATCAGAAAGAATGGCGGTTGTGTATCCTCAGTCGGAAATGGGTGGATGAGGCGATATCTTTTCCTGTTGGAAACTTAAAAGATATATGCGAGATCATACCACTGGAGCAATTTCTTGATCACTTGGATCAGGTATATCCAGGATACACACTGGTGGATCAGACAGCCTTCCGGCCACCGGAAACATACCGGATGTTTGGCAAAGTCAATGCAGTCAGTCGCTTTATGCACGGCTACATGCCACGGATGATTCAAAAACCTATTCGTTCTGATGAAGCGGAGGCCGATTGGCATTATACACAGTTCTTGAGTCTGAGTGACCGGCAGCAGGAGATCGACCCCTATCTAAATGAGCGTCTTCAGTATTATAAAGACTTGGATCATATGGAGTTGCTGGCACAATATCGACTTTCTCAGGGACGATGGGTGGAGGGAACAAATGCATTTGCCTATATGCTGCAAAATGCACCAGAACATGTAAAAGAAGATCCCGCCCGGTTCTTTTTTCAGCTGCATACCATCCTATTACAGCATCAAGAGCCAGCTAAAGCCGCAAGATTCCTAGCAGTTGCTGTTTCTCAGTATGAACTTAAAGGAGAATTGGAGAGGATCATGCGGAGTGACTGCCTGCTGACCCTTGGCTTTTACGACCAGGCGATGGAACTTTTTGAGGAATTACAACAGAAATCTTCAGACCCAATTCTGGAGTATGATTTGGCTGTATCAACTTTTTATCTACTACGATTCGAAGAAGCAGCAGATCATCTGAAAGCATTTATACGATATTTTTCCCAGTCCCACACAATAGCCCACAAGACAGATGACCTCCTTCAGCTCATAAAATGTTTTAAGACCCACACTCCGTTAGAGGAGATTTCAAAAGAGCATCCTTTTCTAGGGTTAACATGGACGAAACAGATTGAGGATGCTTTGAGGGAAGCGCAGGTGACCAAGAAGCGGCTATATCTTGGCATTGATGCACTCTACCAGCTAGAGATTGCCCAAAAATGGAAACTTGTTGTGGCTCTCCCCAAAATTACGGTTGTTCCACTGACAATTGTAAGACTTATGGAGTTATATAAAGAAACAGGAGTACCTGTGTTTTATCGAATTATTGAGCAGCTTGCGGGAATGGAGAATGTCAGCGTGCAATCTCCTGATTTGAAGAATTACCTAACGATTGATGAGAAGTTTCCAGAACTGCCACCACACTATAAGATGGAACTAGCACTGGTGGAAATGGAAAACTTGTGACCGATGAGCCAGATGGAAAAATTGTGCGAGAGATATTTGAAATGCGTGCAAGCGGGAAAAGTCTCCGTGCAATATCTTGAATGAAGTCCGTTTTTCGAACATTTTTATCGAAAAACGGACTTCTCTTGTATGCTTTAGCGGAATGAGAACCCCCAGCTCTGCTGGGGAGAGTAAAAAAGCTTTAGTTGCAAGCATCGAGCGAAGCGAGAAGAGAATCACAACGATCTTCTTATAACGTAAGGGCTGATTTGGTGCGTTAAGTGCCCGTTTACGGGCTGTGCGGCCAGTGATGCACGTCGTAGATATTCAGTGCCTCTTGAGAGGCTTGCCGGTACGATGCCCTTCTAGGGCTTACTCAAGCCCCCGGCTTAGCCGGGGGTCCTGACTTTTTAGAAAGCTTTGTTGTATCAAGGCTTTTTCTTTTTTATATTTCGGGCAGCGCACTTCAAAAATCTCCAAATGAAAAAGTATTATTTTCATTCCATGACGCTATTTGAACACCCGTTTTCGATAAAACTGGCATAGTACATCTCTTCAAAGGCCTGATTGTTCATCGATGTACCTCCATAATAAATATGTTTATATTTATTATGAAAGCCATCCTTACTATTGCTAATCTAAGATTTTAATATATTTTGGGTTCCGACCATTGTGCTGTTCAAGGAAAAATATTATACTGGTTTCGACAGAAAGACTAAAACCAGGAGGGGCACAGATGGATCAAGAAAATATTTTTAAGGCAATCCAAAAATCTGTTATCAACACCCCGTTGATTCTGGTCGGCAGTGGTGCATCCGCGCCCCATGGGCTGCCAAGCATGTATAAATTGGGACAGCACCTGATTGAACAACTGGGAGACAAGTATCATGGTACTCCTTGTTGGGACATTTTTGAAGAAAATATTGCAGATGGTCAGGATCTGGAAAGAGCGCTCACAGGCATTGAGCTTACAGCCGAAGTACTGGAAGATATCAGGCGTGAAACCTGGAATTTAATTTCCGGCAAGGATTTAGAACTGTTTGCACAACTTCTGTTCAGCCACAAAACCCTGCCTTTGACTCGGCTTTTAAAGAAATTCTATCAGGCTCACCCCAGACGGATCGATATTATTACCACAAATTATGACCGATTGGTCGAGTATGCTTGTGACCTGGCTGAGATTCCAGTGATGGTCGGATTTAACGGGCAGTATCTGAAACGCTTTTCCGGCAGTTTTGCTAATAGGAATGCAGTGAATCTGCTTAAAGTGCATGGTTCGTTGGATGTTTTTCGGGACACGCATGGAGGGGTGGTATCGGCTTCCATGCTGTCAGAGCTTCCGCCCGGGCTGGTCCCGGAACTCATTACGCCCGGGTCATCCAAATATGCTGCTATTTTACATGGCACCCCCCGAGAACTACTGTTAGCCGCGGACGAGCGCATCAAGCAGGCGAGATCGTTCCTTTGCATTGGATATGGGTTCAATGACTCTCAGATACAGGAGGGAATCCTAACGCGTATTCGGGCAGGCGTTCCCCTTGTGTTGATTACACAAGAGGTATCAGATTCCGCTGCGCATTTGCTGGCCAACAATGCACAAAATTACATCACGATTCAGCAGGGACCTGAGCCTGACAAAACAGAGGTCTGCATAAACCGATCCATCGAGGTCTTAGATGGAGAATTTTGGACTATTGATGGTTTTATGAGCATTATTGACTAAAGGAGTGAGATCTTTATGGGCATATTCCCCTTTGATGAAATGAGTCCGTTGGGGCGGGTGCAGAGTGTGGATACCGCTAATGTTATCGTATGTGTAGAAGATCCCGCTCAGCTCTCCCAGTTGCAGGTCAACCATTTAGTGGCAATTCGCTCCTCAAAAACGGGACAGGCCTTGATTGGTATGGTCAGCAAAATCATGCGTACATTTGCACAAGAGTTCGATGCGGAGATCGGGGAAGCCTTTTCTTCGGATATTGTAAAGATTACTTTGATCGGAACTCTTTTGGATAGAGACGGGCTGCGCAAGAATGTATTTAAACGCACCTTGGAATCTGTCCCGGAGATCGACTCCCAGTGCTTCCTGATGACAGAAGATGTGCTGACCACATTTATGAGCGTGATTTCAGGGGCGGATTCCGGGATGGAGCACCCTCTTTGCATTGGCCGCTATACGATAAATGACGGAGCGTTGGCTTGGTTGGATGGAAATAAGCTGTTTCAACGTCATGCGGTTATTGTGGGAAGTACTGGCTCCGGAAAATCCTATACTGTAGCGGCGTTAATTGAGAAAATTGCCGAGTTATCTTCCTGCAATGCGATTCTCTTTGATATCCATGGTGAATACACTCCGATTACAGGGGAAAATATTCATCATTATAAAATCGCCGGGCCGGTAGACAGTCCGTCCGACCACATCATGTTTCTGCCCTATTGGCTCTTGACCTATGAGGAGATGCTGGCCTTGATGCTGGACCGGTCCGATGCCAACGCCCCTAATCAGGCCATGGTATTCAGTCAGGCTGTCATGGAAGGAAAACGCTCCTTGCTTAATGAATCCGGGCATTCGGACTTGTCCGAAAC
>CALWOP010000180.1 GCA_944383195.1 uncultured Oscillospiraceae bacterium | reverse complement strand
CCAGGCCGGGGTATATGTAGGTGTTCAAGGACAGGGTAGTCTGGAGGTTATAGGGGTGGGACTGCACAATACTTTTGGATGCGAACACACCTGAGCCAAACAGTTCCCTCCACTGTTCAGAATCAATGAGGGTGCTGTAAGACACACCCAAATCGGTATTCTGCTGAAAGTCAAAGTGGTCGGAGTCCAGGAAGTGAGTCAGCGTATATGCACCATTTTCACACAGAGGATAGTTATCTGCCGTTTTCGCCGCGGTAAACAGCATGGCACTGTAGGAGCTTGTTACCGTCGCGGCACCGCCGCCCAGACACAGCCCGGCAGCCTTGGCCGGGACAGTTCCGCTGTCAATAAACCCAACGGCGTAGCTGCCGTAAAGATCGGCGCGCCCCGTCAGATTGCCCACCAAGCCTGCGCAGGCAGGTCCGTTCAGATAAGAGGCGGCGTAGGAACGGTCAATCTCAAGTACACTGCCGCGGCCCACCAGACCGCCCACAGGGTCTGTGCTCTGTACCAAAGAGGAAGCGGAACAGCCCGTAATGGCAGAGTTGGTGAGGATTCCCGCTAAGCCGCCCGCCGGGCCGCTGCCGGTGATTTGATACTTGATCCCTTTGGTACTATCGCCCAGAACATCCCGCAGATTGGTGGTCTCCTCGGAACGGTTCTCCCAGTAGACCTGGCAGTTGTCTATGGTCAGATAGCTGCCATCGCCCACCAACGCACCTGCCGGGCCACGGCTTCCTTGCAGCACCGTATTCACCAGACGGATATTCTCTAATGTTTTGCGCGCACTGGCCCCGCCGGAAAAATTGCCAAACATACCGGCACACGCGCCACTCCCGTCAATTTTCAAATCATAGATGAAAAATTCCCCGCCGTCATAGCTGTGCAGAGCTACGTTTTCAATGGGCAGGAATTCGTAGCCTTCCACCCCCTGGATGTCGCCCTGTTGTACCGCCTTGGTTTTTTCACCGGATACCTTCGACCAATCTGTATCCAGGTTTTGCAGATGGCGCAGACAGGCGATGTAGGCAGTATCCCCACCGCTGTCCTTGGCAAACAGGCTGTTGTCGCTGGCGCTCTTTCGGGCTCCGTTGACCTTCAAGGCTGTTCCGGTGTAACTTACCTCAGCGGAAACCGTAAAGTCATCTCCATAACTGAGTCCCGAGGCCCCCTGGAACAAAATCTCCCGGAACTGTCTCTCGTCTTCTTTCAAAGAATCCAGCGTCCAGGTGTAGGTATAGGTAAAATAGGAGGTTCCCTCCGTTTCGATAAAGCCCTGCGCCTCCGTTTGTCTCAACTGAGCTGGCCAACTCTGATAGGTCAGGGCCACATCCAGCTTGACGTTGCCGTCCTCACCCATGGTATAAAGGGTCCTGGGTACCCAGTAGGTGACCTCCACCCGCAGAGTATCCTCGTTATAGATATTGATAACCGGGGTACGCAGAGAGATCGTGGTGCCGCTTTCGGCGGACTCACCGCCGTAGTACCCCACCATGGGTTTGCGGTCCATGCGGTCGGATTTGGATGCGGCCCGCCATTCTTTGTAGAAGTCGGCAAAGTCGTCCCCCACCTCAAGGTCCTGCTCGGAGAAGAACACGTCGATCACGCTGCCGCTCTCTGGTTCATAGGTGATCCAGAAATCCCCATCCCAAAGGGTAGGGTCAATGGTCCCGCTGGGAAGCAGCTGGTCCATATGAGAACTGTTGCAGTGAATATAGTAGACGGTGATCTGAATGCCTCCATTAGAGCCGGGGATCACATCCACATTTTTAATGGAATTTGCGTCCCCAACCACGAATTCGTCCAGCTGCTGGTTGCTGCGCAGGAGGATGGCCCGGTTCTGGGCCGCCAGAAAGATCTCTTTGGCGGAGTTATCCAGCTGAGCCAGACGCAAATAGCGCATATAGGTTACGATCCCCACAACAGACAAAGCCAGGAAAATCAGGGAAATCAGTATGACAAGCAGCATTTCATGTATGGTGAAGCCATGCTGGTTGTATTTTTTCCCAAAATTCATACCAGTTCCCCCAGTGTTCCAAGGTTTGAGCCCGGCCCGTGACCTCATTCAGGCCGCACAATTCAGTTTTATCCTTGCGGCTATTTTGTACTTTGCAGAGTCTCTGGTCAGCCGAGCCGTTAATCTTGGAAACAGGATTCTGCTTTCGTAGGGAGTTTTTCCGTTTTGAGAGGTTGCTCCCCCAATTCGCTCATCATCCGATAGATATCGCACAATTCCATGGGACGATAATAGTAATAACCCTGGATCATGTCACAGCCTGTATCCAATACCAGTTCGTTCTGCGCCGCAGTTTCCACCCCTTCGATACAGACCGTTTTTCCAAATTGGTGACACGCGAACACGATACTGCGTATAAAGTTTAGATTCTCTTCCGACTCCATGACTTCCGCGACGAGAGAGCGGTCCAGCTTGATGATGCTGGAGGGATAACGAAGCAGCATACGCAGGGAAGAGTATCCGCTTCCAAAATCGTCTAGTGCCACGTAAAGCCCCATTTTTTGTGTTTCCAGAACAAAATGCGTCAGCGCTTCCGGCTGTTCGTCCAGAAAACTCTCGGTCAATTCCGCAATCAAGTTAGAACCGGACAGACCGTATTTTTTTAACGTATCTTCCATAAACGGCAGGAGCGAGGGATCGGAGAGCTGCTGCAAGCTTACGTTAAAGGTTAAGTAAAAAACGGGATTGTAAGTATGGATCCGAACACAGGTGCTGACGGCCTGCTCAAACACCCATCGGCCCACGATGTGCATCAAACTGTCTTTCTCAAGCATGGGAATGAAAATTGTCGGGGACACGTCCTTCCCCTCAAAAGACCAGCGCAGCAGAACCTCCCCGCCCAGAACGGAACCGTCACCAGCTGAGACAACAGGCTGAACGACGATCCGGAAGTTCTTCATGTTCTGCATTACGTCCTGGCTCAATGTCAACGCCATGCTGGACATTTTTCGGGCCGCCTCAAAATGTTCCGTGGAATTATCCGCATAGCACAGCGCGGTATTCTGCTTGGCTACGCGGATCAAAGCGAGAAGACGGTTGATCAGTTCCTCCGGGGAGAGATTACCGTTTGGATATTGTATGACCCCAAACGAGCAGGCTTTTTGGATGGTGACGTCTTTGCTTTCATAGCATACTTTGACGATGTCACTGATTTGCTCCACAAGGGCCTTGGCTCCCTGATGTGCACAGACGGGGTTTACGATGGCCATACAGCGCGCGCCTTCCAGCCGGTAAAAGGTCATTTGCCAGGAAAGGTGCTCCAACAGCGCATTGGAGACTTTTTCAATCAGACGATCACCGTATTCCCGCCCTCTTGTGCTGTTGATCTCGGTCAGTCCATTTAAGCTGAATCCGATGATAAATGTGTTTTCTTTTTTCTTTCGCAGCTCATTCAGCTGATGGAAAGACGCGTGCTCCCGCAGAAACCCGGTCACAGGGTCTACGACAAATTTTTTGTCCTGGTGGGTAACTCTGCCGGAGAAAAAAAGAGGTGTTGTCTTCTCCTGATCCCATTTTAAGATCCCGTAGCAGCGAACCCACTGGTTATTCCCCTTGGAATCTCTGATACGGTAGCGCAAATCATGAATCGCCCGCTTTTCACGCAGCATTTGCGTAATATCCTGCCAATAGATGTCCTGGTCTTCCGGCGTGCTGATCCGTTTTCCCCAAGCAGATAAAAGGCCATACACCAGATTGCTTTGGAAGTCAAAATCGTCACGCATATTATCGGAAATATAGAACAGGTCTTTTTGCATATCACCCAAATAAAAGTAGCTTGAATCGTTGTCCTCTGAAACAGACTGGATGAGCGATTCCGCATCCACATCCACCATAGAGAGGAACGTCTGCAGCGGCGTCTGTGGATCGGGTGTGCTGCTTTTGGGCGGGAGCCTTTTGTCGGCGGATCTGCGGCGGTCAACGCCTGGGAACTTACCATAGATGCGATAGTAGTTTCTTTTGTCCTCGTACATGACCTGGTCGGCCTCTGAGATCAGCTTGTCGAGGCTGAGCGGCTGCTGATCAGACCAGACGTAACCAATGGCAATATGGTGCTGGTCTTCCCGGATTCTTCTCTGCAGGTTGGAGACCATATCCTGAAATTCCGGTTCGTTACATTCTGGGCAGAGAACGATGAATTCATCGCCGCCGGTGCGGTAAATTCTGCTTGGACAGGCGACCTCTTTCAGGATCTCGTAGCAATGGTAGATGAGCTGGTCGCCTGACTTGTGCCCGAACGTATCGTTTACTTCTTTTAAGCCCGTGATATCACAATAGATCACCCCTACAGAGCTCATGGGCAAGTCCCCGTATTGCTCCGTCAGCGCGTGCCGGTTCAGCGCCCCCGTCAGTTGGTCGTGATAACTCAGGTCATTCAGCCGTCTCACCAACTCCCGGCGGCGTAAAAGCGTGGAAGTAAAATACCCGACCACACGCAAAAATATTTCGATCAGGGGAAGCATGGTGGTATCAGGATTGTCTACACCAATGAACCCTATAATTTCCCCGTCAGAAGTGATCGGCCCGGCAGCCAGACTGCAAATTCCCTGGGGCTTTAGGATGGCGTAAGACTCGGGATACGTGTTTCGAATATCTTCCAGATCGGGAATGATGGCCACGTTTTGAGAGGCAAACAGCGTCATCCACCACTCGATGGCTGAATAGGGAATACTCTGCAGGAACTCTTTTTGTGGCGTAACGCCACGGTTGCACCACTCGTAGGTGTTGCTTGCCAGGCGTGATTCATTGAACTCGAATATATAGGTGCGGTCGCAGTCAAAGGTCTTGCCGATGTATTGGAGCATTTTGTCAATGGATTCCTCCGCGTTTGGCGTTGAGAAGACCTTGTGGAGGCACTCGTTCAATATCGTTTCACTGCGGGTATAAAAGTAGTGCGATTTACAGCTGCTTTCAGAATCCGCATCAATGGCAAGCTCAAAGCGATACTTTTTTCCGTCTTCTTCCACCAGCGTGTCCTTCAGCAAAACCCGCTTGTTCAAAACAGGGTTTGTATGTGTCCAGGTAAGAAATTCCCCGGTTTTCAACCTGCAATTCGTACAAAATTCGCAGGGGGTGGTCTTTCCCTGCAAAACTGCATAACACATCTGCCCGACATATTGCCGATCATCACGGATTTCCATGGAATCACGCAGCTTTTGATTCATATAGATCAGTTCATTGGTTTCTACATCGGTGACGTATACCATTTCATCCATTTTTTCAAAGAATTCCCATATCTTCAAAGCGGTTTCTCCTCTCTATTTTTCCGCAAAATTAGAACAAATCGTAAACTGATCAAAATCGCTCAAACAGAATCAAACCACTGTCAGTGTGAACAAGTATTGGAATCGTATCCGATATGTGTGCCTAAGGTAAAACCACACAATGCAGTCTGGAGCTGCCCATAAAGCAGAAAAGAATCGTTTGCACTATGAGGTATTATATATTTTGAAGTGTCAACTCTCTACCGCTGATGTAAAATCTAAATATAATTGTGTAAAATTTGCTCACTGCACCTGTAGCCCTATGTATTGCAATAAAATACTGCTGTCTGAAATCCGCGTTACCAAAGATCAGGACGGCCATTCAAATAAAATAGTCCCCCCGGCATAGCCGGGGGACTATTCACTGCCAGGCAGTTCAGGTCTGCAATTTTATGGACGCTTTCATATTTCCGTTATCCTCCAACATTTTGAATCTTGCGTCCGGACTTCTCTTCTACGAAACGGCAAAATTCCGGAAGGCTGCCGCCCTCCAACGCCGCCTTTTCCATGGCCATGGCGTGGTTCTTCCCCATTACAAAAACAAGGTAATCCCGCGTCTGCGCCAGAGCGAAAATCTGACCATACTGCCACTTGGACTCCGCCGCAGCGGTCTTTACGAGGAAATAATCAGGGTAGAATGTGGTATCGGCCAGCTCGGTGCCCGGCAGAGCCTTTCGCTTTGCGAAAAAAGCGTTGAGCGAATCCTCTTTCCAGTTTGTCAGCAGCAGCGCCGCAATCACCGCACAGTTTACCATTGTATGCCAGACATTTCCCCAGGACAGCCAGAGAGATACCGCAAGAAGTACAATGATGATCCAGGCGTAGAAACGGATCATGCGGTTTCTTCGGGCCCGGACCGTCTTTCGAACTGCCCGCGCCATAGCGGTCAGCGTTTTTTGATTGTATGTGGTATGACAAACAAATTTCATAAATACCTCCCAGGCCGTCACGTCAGTGCGTTTTGAACATGGGCACACTATATCAGAAAAAGGTGCATTTAAGATAAATTTTTTCTTAATTATCTTTAAGATTGCGCCATTCCATCAAAGTACCGCCATTCTCCGGCTCTGACTTCTCTCCTGCGCTTGCCGAAGGATCATTGACAGGCCAGAGTGCTGACGGTATGATAGGGCCATCTGAGGATCTTGCATTCAGAATATTGCGGCAGGCAAAGAAAGCGAGTGTACAGGATGATTTTTTATTTCTCCGGAACCGGAAACTCATCGTGGGCGGCCCGGCAACTGGCCCGCCTCACCGGCGATGAGGCCTATGATATTACACACCTGAACGAGCTGCCAAATATGGACAACGTCTGGCAAATCGGCTTCGTCTTTCCGGTCTATGCCTGGGGCGCACCGGAAATTATGACGGAGTTTGTGAAAAAGCTGCCCAAGCTCCGAGTGTTCACCTTCGGCGTCTGCACCTGCGGAGGGGACGCCGGGCTTACCATGAAGCAATTTTCCAAACTGTACCCTCTGAGCAGCAGCTATAGCTTGCTCATGCCCAACAACTACATCATCGGCTCTGACACCGACCAGGTGGAGGAAATTCTTCAAAAAATCACCGCCGCCCGGACAGAACTAGAGCGAATGGCCCAGGAGATTAGGCGTCAGGAGCAGGTCTATCGGGTCCACGAGGGCGGGCTTGCCGGGGTGAAGTCCCATCTTGTCAACTTTGGGTTCAACAAATTTGCCCGCAGCGCAAAGCCCTTTTTTGCCGAGGACAGCTGCAACGGGTGCGGTCAGTGCATAAGAAACTGCCCGGCCCACGCCATTTCCCTCCGGGATGGGAAGCCTGTGTGGGAAACTCAGTGCTTCCAGTGCCTGCGCTGCATCAACGAATGTCCCCAGCAGGCGATCCAATATGGAAAGGCCACCGCCGGGCGGCGCCGCTATACCATTCGGGGGTATCTTCCCCAGAACGAGCAAATTTGAGGAGCACGCAGACATGGACCTTCTGTCGATCGCAATTTTAATTTTATTATTATGGAGTCGGCCAATGTGGCCATTCTCTACTTCTGGCCGGGCAGCCGGTTGGGCAATGGCGTGGGTGTATTCAACGCCTTTTCCCATCCTGAAAGTGAGGAGCAGCGGCTGTTTGCCGCTTATCTTGTAAACTGGGTGGCCGGCGTAAAGCTGATCTTCCTCTTTCTGCTGGCAGTGATCTTAGCCATCGGCACACAGCAAGTGAAGCTGTGGGCGGTGGTGGCTATGATTTTGTCCATTGCCACCTACTTCTGGCGGCTGCACCCCACCATCAAAAAGCTGGATGCCATGGGCTGCATCACCCCAAAAGGCTATTCCAAGGCCCTGGGCTGGATGATTGCCGGGTTTCTGACCATGTTCACCCTGGCTTTGTTTGGGCATATCCTGATGGGGGTGATTGGCGTATGAAAGCAAAGGGACTATCCCGGCGCAAAAAATGGCTGGTGGCCGGAGGGATGCTTCTTCTGATCCTTGCCATTCTGGCAGGCGTGTTTTTCTGGTATGTGTCCGACTACTACCGGGCGGAGGATATAGCTCTCCAGGTGATGGCCCGGGACAGCGGCATCACGGTGCAGGAGAATCTGACCATCTTGTCCCCTGCTGCTCCTACCGACACCGCCATCATTTTTTACCCCGGCGCAAAGGTGGAGGCGGAGGCCTACCTGCCCCTGCTGGATCAAATCCGGCAGACGGGAGTTTCCTGTATTTTGGTCCATATGCCTTTCCACATGGCGATTTTTGATGCCGACGCGGCGGAAGATGTGATTGCCCAATTCCCTAAGATCCAGCACTGGTATATGGCCGGGCACTCTATGGGCGGGGCTATGGCCTCCAAGTTCGCCTCAGACCATCCCGATTTGGTAGACGGACTTATCCTGATGGGCGCCTACATTTATGGCGATTATCCAGATGAAAAGGCCCTGACCATCTACGGCTCCCTGAACCAGAGCGTGGAGGATCACATCGACTACACCCAGAACATTGTGGAGATTGAGGGCGGCAACCACGCCCAGTTTGGCAACTACGGCCCCCAGAAGGGAGATCTTCCGGCCACCATTTCGGCTCAGGAGCAGCAGAAACAGACCGTGGAGGCCATCGAGGCCTTTCTTACACAGCAGACAGGAGAATAATGGAAAGAAAGGGTAAGAAATGATCATGCCTTTTGAGTATAAAAAACCACATCTGAAAACGGTCATCCGGCACCCCATCAGGAGGGCACTATGAAAGGATTTACCCGTACAGAAACCCGATTCTCCCTGTGTGGCCTTAACTGCGCCCTGTGCAGTATGCATCTGGGCGGCTACTGTCCCGGCTGCGGCGGCGGAGCAGGCAACCAGAGCTGTGCCATAGCCCGCTGTTCCCTGGAGCATGGCAGCATTCAATTTTGCTGGGAGTGCCCGGAGTACCCCTGTCCCCGCTATGAAGGCTTTGACGATGGGGATTCCTTTGTCCCTCACCGAAACCGACAGCAGGATATTGCCCAGGCCCAGGAGCTGGGCCTGGATGCTTACCTTGCCCTGTCGGAAGAAAAACGGGGAATTTTAGAGGAACTTCTGGCCCATTACAACGATGGCCGCCGCAAAACCCTGTTCAACACGGCGGTCTATCTCCTGCCCCTGGAGGATTTGCGCTCCGTGATGGCTGCGCTGAGCAGCCAGCCAGAGCTGGACGGGCAGGCGGTCAAGGAGCGGGCCCTCGCAGCCGTTGGGCTTCTTCAGGCGGCGGCGGACCGCCGGGGCATCAGTCTCAAGCTGAACAAGAAGCCGAAGGAATGCAGTTAAGCAAGTCTTTTCCACTCTTGAGGCACTCCAGTTTTTTACACACTGCGTACAAAGAATAGGCTTTCTGAATGTAAACTCCACTTAAGAAGACGACAGACGTTTCTTCTCATCAGTCAGGCAGTCGTTCTATCGGCCCATCGTTCTCCGTAAGCAGGATAGAAAACAGCCAGACGGCAGCTGTGTCGCCAAAGAGAACATTTATTTTTCTTCTCCAGATTTCTCTTTGGGCTTTATCCCCCAAAACACCACATTCATCAGAATTACAATGAGTAAAACGGCAGACATGGCCACCCAGAAGCCCATGTCAATTCCACAAAAGGAAGTACATCCAAATAAGTCCATCCACAGCTTAGACCAAGTCATACAAACTCCTCCTATCATCAAAGTAATTCCCCATAATGGCGTACGTAGGCTTTTTTCAAGCTGGTTGCCAACACCATATAGAGGAGAATACACGGAATCAGGTAAGCAAAATAGGCAGCGGGCAGAGCAACAAATCCAAGCACAGCGCCGAATGGGGTAAAGGGGATCACCGTCAGCACAGTGATTCCGGCCATTGTGAGCAGAGTCAGCGGCGCGGAGGCCCGGCTCTGGAGGAACGGCAGCTTAGGTGTACGGATCATGTGGATGACCAGGGTCTGGCTCCACATGGATTCCACAAACCATCCCGCCTGAAATAGGCCAATATACTTTGCCTGCATCAAGGCCAGTTCCGCACCACTGAAATGGGCGGCCAGATCGTTAAACAGTACACCCTTGGAGACAAATATGGGGCAGAAGACGAAATACATAAAGAGATAAGTAGCAAAGTCAAAGATGGAACTGGTAGGCCCGATCCAGATCATGAAATTGCCCACGCTGGAGGCGTCCCACTTCCGAGGCTCAGCGATAAATTCCTCGTCCACATTGTCCCAGGGAATGGCAGTGCAGGACAGGTCGTAAATCAGATTGAGGAAAATAAGGTGCACGCTCATCATGGGCAGGAATGGCAGCAGAGCCGAGGCAGCCAGAACAGAGAACATATTGCCGAAGTTGGAGGAAGCGGTCATTTTGATATATTTGATCATGTTGGCATAGGTCTTGCGCCCTTCGATGATGCCCTGCTCCAGAACCATCAAATCCTTCTCCAGCAGAATGATATCCGCCGACTCCTTGGCCACATCCACCGCAGTATCCACGGAGATACCGATATCGGCGGCCTTCATGGCGGCGGCATCGTTGATGCCATCCCCCATAAAGCCCACGGTGTGTCCGTTTTCCCGCAGTACCGAGACTACCCGTGCTTTCTGGTCCGGGGTAAGTTTGGCAAACACATCGGTGGACTCCGCTGCCTTTGCCAGCTGATCATCGCTCATGGCCTCCAGGTCGGAGCCAAGCAGCATATTGCGTACCTTCAGCCCAACCTGCTTACAGATGGTACGGGTCACCTTGTCATTATCCCCGGTCAGAATTTTGGTAGTCACGCCGTAGTGCTTCAGGGCCCGGATGGCATCCGCGGTAGACTCCTTGGGGGGATCCAGAAAAGCCAAATAACCAATGAGCACCATGTCACACTCATCCTTTGCCCCAAAAGCTCCAACGGGAGAGGGATTGCTCTTCTGCGCAATGACCAGCACACGGAAGCCCTTATCGTTGAGGCTGTCCACCGTTTGAAGGATCCGCTGGCGCACATCTCCCGTCAGCGGCTGTACCGCTCCATCACACTCGGCAAAGGAGCAGATCGAGAGCATCTCCTCCACAGCCCCTTTGGTCACCATCTGCGTTTTTCCGGCCTTGTCCTGCACCACGGTGCTCAGACGCCGGCGGGTAAAGTCAAAGGGAATTTCATCTACCTTTACATAGTACTCCGACAGGTCCACCAGCCGGGGGTCCTCCGCTTCGGCTTCCTCTGTTTTGCGGATGATAGCCAGGTCCATGAGGTTTTTATAGCCGGTCTGGAAATAGCTGTTCAGATAGGCGTGGCGCAGCACCCGGGTGTCGTCCTCGCCATTTACATTGAGATGATACTCCAGAACCACCTTGTCCTGGGTCAGGGTTCCGGTCTTATCGGTGCACAGAATGTCGATGGCACCAAAGTTCTGGATAGAGTTCAGATTCTTAACAATGGTCTGCTTTTTGCTCATGGACACCGCGCCCTTGGCCAGGCAGGTGGTCACGATCATGGGCAGCATCTCAGGAGTCAGCCCAACAGCGATGGAGATGCCGAAGAGAAAAGCGTCCAGCCAGTCCCCCTTGGTAATGCCGTTGATGAAAAAGACCAGGGGAACCATCACCAGCATAAAGCGAATGAGTACCCAGGACACAGCATTTACTCCCTTGGTAAAGCTGGTCTCTGTCGCCTCTTCTGCCACTGAGGAAGCCATGGAACCAAAGAGCGTATCATCCCCCACACAGACGGCCACGGCGAGGGCGCTGCCGGAAACCACACTGCTGCCCATAAAGGCGATGTTGGTATAGTCGGTTATGCTCTCTTTTTGCTGGTTTGTCTGGGGCAGTTTCTCAATGGGCTCACTTTCTCCAGTGAGGCTTGCCTGGCTGACAAACAGATCCTTTGCCTCCAGAATACGTACATCAGCGGGGATCATATCACCGGCTGACAGGTGAACGATATCGCCCACCACAAGCTCATCCATGGGGATTTCCGTCTTTTCCTGTCCCCTGCGGGTAACTGTGCAGGTGGTCGAGATCATAGCCAGCAGCTTTTCCGCCGCACTGCCGCTTCTGGATTCCTGAACAAAACGGAGCGTCCCGGAGATGATGACCATGGTCAGGATGATAACTACTGTCAGGCAATCAAAATCCTCCGGTGTACTGCCGAACAGGGAGAGGACGGGAAATACCATATCCGTCATGGTAGATACCAGAGCCAGGCAGAGCAGGATGGCAGTAAAGGGATTGACAAACGCGCCTGCCAGCCGTCGGGGCAAAGATTTTTTCTTTTCATGGGTTACCTTATTGCTGCCGTATTTTGCGCGGTTGGCGGCAACATCCTCCGGAGCGAGTCCACCCAGTGGAGCATTCAGCACGCTTAGAAAGGTATTGGCCGGGGTGGTTGCCGCCTGCTGAATGCGGCGGTTGTGCTTATCGCGGAGGACAGCCTGCTGTGCTGCCTGACGAGCCGAATGGCGATTTTCTTTTTTCTTCATCGTTTCTTACCTCCTTGTGTGTATGCAAGGCGATACAGTCGATGGAGACTGGGAACTCCATGTATGACTGTACCAACCTTTGAGGACTGCCGTCAGAATCCATGTTGTTCCCTCCTTTCTTGCGTCCTCAACCAGTATAAAAAAACCGCAAGAAAAATCACAGGGTTAAAACCTTGCGATTTTCTTGCGATTTGGTAAGAATTTAATTTTACAGCTTGTCGCTGAATTTGTACCCGATGCCCCAGATGGTCAGGATATACTGCGGCGCGTCAGGATTGGGCTCAATTTTCTTTCGCAGTTTTCGGATGAATGCCATAATGTTGCTGTCATCCAATAAGTAATCGCTCTCCCACACGGCCTGGTAAATCTGTTCCTTTGTAAATACCTCTCCCCTGTTGCGGGCCAGAAAATACAAAATATCAAATTCCTTTGGGGTCAATGAAATTTCTGCTCCATCCCGGCTGACTCTGCGCAGCCTTAAGTCGATAGACAGACCACCGCAGTGAAGAATATCCTCTGCCGCAGCCTCACCCTCTCGCTCTCCCAGCTCCAGCATGAGAGATTCCGTGTTGCCGCTCATCAGATCGCCCAACCCTTCCATCAGTTCTTGGGCACAGTGGGTATGGGGAGCGGTACGAAGCGCATCGGAAAGCCAGCGGGCAAAGGAGAAATCCAGCGCAATAAATCCGATGTGTTTTTTCATCACAGATTCCCTCCTTTCTCACAGCAGTTCACGGTAACGGCGGATATACCAGCTTTTGGCCAGTGTGACCCAAAGCAGATATAGTGCAACAGCAATGGCTAGAAATCCAAAATAAACAGGGGGCAGCGTGGTAAGTCCCAGCAGGGTTCCGGCGGAGGTAAAGGTCAGAACAGTAAAGAACAACGTACCCAGCAGCGTGACCAGCATCACCAGACGGGAGGGCCTGCTTTGCAGCAGCGGCACTTTCGGCGTGCGCAGCAGGTGCAAAATGAGCACCTGGGTCCACATGGATTCCAGAAACCACCCAGTTTGAAAAAGGGCAATAAAGCGCAGCTCTTCACCACTTCCAGTTAGGGACGCAAAGCTGCCTCCACACACTGTTGGGCACAGGAAAAAGAAGAGATACGAAAAGGTCAGAATGTCAAAAAAGGAGCTGATCGGCCCGAAAAAGCGCATAAAACGGCCCAAAGTTCTGCCGGACCACTCCAGAGGTCGGGCGCAGGTCTCCTCGTCCACATGGTCCCAGGGCAGAGCCAGACATAAAATGTCGTAGAGGAGATTGAGCAGCAAAAGCTGCAGCGAGGTCATGGGGAAAAAGGGCAAAAATACGCTGGCAATCACAATAGAGAGGATGTTGCCGAAGTTAGAAGATGCCGTGATTTTGATGTACTTGGACACATTTGCAAAGGCTCTTCTGCCCTCCTGAATCCCCGCTTCCAGCACATTCAGGTCCTTTTTCAGCAGAATCACATCCGCCCCCTCTTTGACGGCCTCTGCCGCGGTGTCCACTGATATGCCCACATCCGCCTCTACCATGGCCGGCAGGTCATTCATACCATCCCCCAAAAAGCCCACCGTGTGTCCGTTGGAACGCAGAATCTGCACAACCTGCACTTTCTGTTTGGGAGATAACTCCGCAAACAGGGTGGTTCGTTCGATTTTTATGGGAAGCTCATCCTCGCTCAACTGCTCCAGTTCTCTGCCAGTCAGCAGCTGGGCAGTGTCGATTCCCAGTCTCCGGCAGACCGAAATGGCAATATCCCTGTGATCTCCAGTTAATACCCGTACCCCCACATGGAGCTTTTGTAGTCTTCCAATCGCTCCGGCGGCACTCTCCTTGGGTGCGTCAAAAAACGCCAGATATCCCAGAAGAACGAAATCATGCTCATCTTCTTGTGACAACGTCACCGCTTTCAGCGGCTTATAGGCCACAGCCAGCACTTTCATCCCGTCTTCCAGCATCTCGTCCACAATGGCGCGGACACTTGCCATTTTATCACCGGATATACTGTGACGCTCGCCCTTGTACTCCACACAGCTGCACCGGCAGCACACTTCCTCAATGCTGCCCTTGATGATCAGCAGACTTTCTTCTTTATTTCTGACCAGTACGCTGGCAAACCGTCGCTCATAGTCAAAGGGCAATTCATCCAGCTTTGGGTGTTGGGCAGCCAACTCCTGAACGTACTGCTCGCGGCCCGGCATCTCGCTGTACTGCAAAAGGGCGCTGTCCAAATGATTTTTAACGCCGGTATGATAAAGGCTGTTCAAATAGGCAAGGTCCAGAACCTTTGTGCTCTCGTTTCCCAGAACATCCATGTAATATTCCAGCGTAATTGTATCTCCAGTCAGTGTCCCGGTCTTATCCACACATAGCACGTCCATGCTGCCAAATCCCTGCATGGCGTTGATATTTTTTACCACAGTCTGCTTTTTTCCCATGGCTGCGCTGCCCTTTGCCAGGCAGGCGTTGATGACCATGGGGAGCATTTCTGGTGTCAGACCCACCGCAACAGACAGCGCAAACAGGAAAGCGGAAATCCAGTCTCCTTTCGTCAAGCCGCAGGCAATCAAAACCACCGGAACCAGAACTGACATAAAGCGGATGAGCACCCACGCAATGGAATTAGCGCCTTGATCAAACCCATTTTTCCGGGAGGATTCCGCCGCTGTAAATCCACCATAAACGGTGTCCTCCCCCACGGCCAGTACGACCCCCTCCCCGCTGCCGCCAGTGAGGGCAGAGCCCATAAAAACGAGGTTGCGGTACTGGGCATAGGACTGGGCCTGTCCGTGTGAAAGAGTTTGGGCATTCTTTTCCAGAATCTCGCTCTCCCCTGTAATGACCGACTGTGAGACGAACAAGTCCTTTGCCGCAGTCAGCCGGATATCCGCCGGAACACGGTCTCCGGCAGACAGGCGAACCAGATCCCCCACCACCAGTTCGGTGGAGGACACTCTGCTCCATTTTCCGTTCCTGCGCACCAGCACCGTAGAGGCAATCATCCCCGTCAGGTGGTCGGCCACACGCTTTGCCCGCAGTTCCTGAGCAAACCGCACTGTACCGCTTATGAGCAGCATACATAGAATAATGACTACAGAAGTAACATTTCGACTAAAATTGGAGGCCAATACCACATCAGTCAAAAAGGAAATACTTGCCAGCACAAACAGAATGATGGTAAAGGGGTTAAGAAAGGCTCTGCGCAGACGATAGAATACAGTATCTGATGTACGGCCAGATAAACTGTTTTTTCCATATCGGATGCGACTTTCCTCCACCTGTTCCTCACTGTAACCTTGGCCGGAAATGTGAAAGTCCCGGAACAGTGCGCCAGCATCCATATATGCGTAATCAAGTACACGCCGATGGGCGATAGGATTTATGTTCATTGCCTCACCTCCACAGGTCGTTCTATCATACCATAGAATCGCCTTGCTGCGTGGGACAGAATTCTTGCTTTTTTCTTGCTTTGCAATTCTTGTTAAACTTGCGGATATGTATGTGGATGCCCGCTCCACCCGTTCAACCGGCGCTATAAAATTCAAAAAGTGTCCGGAGCACCTCGTTGACGGTAGCCCAAATCGATACCTCGCAGGATAATTTTCGGGCATCGTGTTAACAATATAAGAAATCTGGCCAGATATCAGGAAGACCCGGCCTATATCAATCATAGGCCGGGTCGCTTCATGTGCTCAAGTCCCTTAAAAAATTTTTTGAATATTGAAAAAAAGTAAAACCCAAGCAAAAGATACAGGCTCTTACTATACGTGTAGGAACAAGATTTCAAAACAGAGAGTTCCATGCGGGCGGCGGATAGGCAGGTGAATTTATTCAAAAAAAGATCTCCATATCGAGATCTTTTCAGCCGTCATGGTATAATGGTGAAAGAAAATGAACATAAAAACTGTTTCTGCATGAAAGGGGTGTACATGGATTTTTACCTTGTGAGTTTGATAAGGATAGTACATTTTCTAACGAATTAAGAGAGAGGATGAACACGATGAAAAAGAAATTACTTGTTCTTGTGCTGGCTTTGTTCGTAAGTTTGGGATCAATATCTTCCGTGGGGGCAATCGGAGATGTGGGCTACCCGAATTGGGGAGAGACTATTTCCTGCGGGGAACATTTTACCGCTGTCTTAAAAGCTGACGGCAGCTTGTGGATGTGGGGAGGCAATGAAACAGGGCAGTTAGGCAACGGAGGACATGGAAATTCATTCAATGTGGTTTTTGATGATGTCATATGCCAAACTGTTCCAATCAAGGTAATGGATCAGGTTGCTTCCATATCCTGCGGCGCTGAGCACGTTGCGGCACTGAAAAAGGACGGCAGCCTGTGGATGTGGGGATTTAATTCCGACGGAAGACTGGGCATTGGTCTGAACGGAAACGCAGTGAACTCATACGATGAGCCATACCAGACTGTACCTGTGAAGGTAATGGATAATGTGGCAGCTGTTTCCTGCGGAGACTATCATACTGCCGCCATTAAAACTGATGGTACACTGTGGACATGGGGGTCTAATGGCTCTGGTCAGCTGGGCAATGGCGGCACAGGAGATGTAGGATATGACACCTGGGAGGGCAAATATTACGTACAGACCAGACCAGTCAAAGTGATGGACAACGTGGCTGCTGTATCTTGCGGCGCATATCATACCGGAATTGTCAAAACTGACGGCACTTTGTGGATGTGTGGAAGCAATGAATCCGGAGCTGTGGGAAATGGCGGAAAAGGAAACGACACCAGCATGATATACACTTACCAAACTGTCCCTGTTCAGATAATGACAGACGTGGCTACTGTATCTTGCGGCCTGGATACCACCGCAGCAGTAAAGACGGATGGAACTCTGTGGACATGGGGCTGTAACTGCTCTGGGGAGTTGGGCAATGGCGGCCGAGAAGATATGAGAGAAAATACATGGTATCAGCCTTGCCAATCCACACCGCTTCAGATTATGGATCAGGTAGCCGATGTTTCCTGTGGACAAGGTCACACTGCGATTTTGAAAACAGACGGGACTTTGTGGACGTGTGGATATAATTCATTTGGGAAATTGGGCGATGGAACCGACGCAGAGCTAAGACTGGTCCCGGTACAGGTCATGAGTCAAGTCAATTCCATGGCTTGCGGCGGAATTACCACGGCCGTGGTCAAAGCCGACGGCACACTGCTGCTATGGGGATCGAACGAAAACGGGGAATTGGGGAATGGTACACAGAAGCCCCTGACGATTCCGACACCGTTGATGTCAGGGGTGGCACTACGGAGCTTTGCTCCGCCAGTTCCTGTTGCTGGATATACCGATGTATGGGAAAGTGATTACTATGCAAAGCCAGTGGAATGGGCAGTAGCCAATGGGATCACAAGTGGAACCAGCGACCACACATTCAGTCCACACAATACCTGCACCACCGCGCAAATTCTTACCTTCCTGTGGAAAGCCAATGGAGCCCCCAAGAGCACCTATACAAATCCATTTGCCGACGTATCTGAGGGGGATTATTACTATCAGGCCGCTCTGTGGGCAGCAGAAAATGGGTTGGTGTCCGGTGGATTGCTGGATGGCGACAGTTACGCTACCCGTGCAAATACGATGATGTATCTATGGAAATTAGCAGGGCAACCCGAAGCCGCGCCAGCTAACTTCAGCGATGTATCTGCAAATGAGCCATATGCGCAAGCAGTCGCCTGGGCAGTGCAGCAGAGAATTACTTCTGGAACAGGTAATGCTACATTCTCTCCCGACAGCATTTGTACCAGAGGACAAATCATGACCTTCCTGTATCGAAACGCAACCATATAAGATGTTAAGAAAGGCCCTCTCTACTTGTGAGAGAGGGCCTTTCATTCATAGAAAATGAGCCAGTTGGCTGAGGAAAAGAACAAGAGATAAAATCGAGAGAGCTTGTGACAGTTTGCAAAGCAAAGAAGACTATTTATGGGCACCTCGGCTGGCTACCTGGAGGGCAAAAATATCGCTGAATAGCTTTTCTTCTTCTCCCGGTTCCATATCCACGAACTGGCACCCGTAAAAATATTGAAAATTCTCCAGTTTGTTCTTTCGCACCACCTGACATTTTATATTATGTATAGCACCGTGGTTACAAAATCTCTGATTATAAAACCACAGCTGATCCCCCACCGCATAGTCCGCCTTGCTCTGAAAGGCAATCCCTGAACCGCTGATGTCAATAACGGTACAGGGGGTTCCCGTCGCTTTCTGATTGACAAAAGAGATCAGGGACGGTTCCATTACATTTTGACGGAAATAGTAACGGGACTCCTCTTTCTTCAGAATGCGCATTGGGGTGAATTGCAGGTATGTATCCATAGACAGGGAAATCAAACCCTCTACCATAAGAAATTCCTTGTTGTTCTCTTTGGTGGCGGAGTGGAGTTTAATCGGTGTGTCAGGATAAAAGCACATACGGAGATACGGGTGGTAGTAATCCTCTACCCGTATTTTTTGGTTGATGCTGTCATAAAATGCAATCCTTCCAAAAAAAAGAAATCGGTTATTATCCGAAAGAATATTACATCTGGTATCCATAATTTCTCTGATTAGCTCGCCATTACTGATCAAGGGTGGAAACCTCCTAATATATATCAAAATATGCACCAGCGGGAAGAGAGGACACAGAATGCATATACTATCGAAGTTGGATATTCGTCTATATGCTCAATGCATTATAGCATATGTTGTTGGAATAGTACAAGAAATATCAGGCGGATATCGGGGGAAATTTATTAAAATTTTACAGTAAGGAAGTCAGGCTCTCCTATCGTGTATATTCTTCCTATTCGTTGATCTCCCGGTCCATCTTCCATAAGACAACCATCCTAGATGGAAGCATATTCGTTTGCAATGGCTTTTGCAAAATTTTAACGGTGAATCTGCTGGATGCCGCCGCACTGAAACGGCTTCTGAGAAAGTAAGGTATCCCCATGGAAATCAGAAAATATGCTGATCGACAAAGAGAGAGATTAAAAAATGAGGAGCGTCTATTGAGACACTCCTCATTTTTCAATATCCAGGGTACTTTACAGCTCTAATCTTTCCGCCCAGGCCTTCAGCTCCGCCTCGTTCAGGTGTCCATTGAGCATCCGGCCATCCACGATCTTGGCGCCGGGGGCGCTGGAGCGCAGCCCTGCCGCCGACTTGCCCAGACCGCTGCTGCCAGAGGTGGCGAAGAGAACGATGGTCTTGCCAGAGAAGTCATAGGCCTCCAGGAAAGTGTTGAGGATGGTAGGGGCAACATACCACCAAACCGGGAAGCCCAGGAAGATCACATCATACTCAGCCACTGGGGCCTCTGTGTCAGCCAGAGCGGGGCGGGAGTGGTCATCTTGCATCTCTATGCTGGAACGGGAGTTCCTATCTCTCCAGTTCAGATCAGCGCTGGTGTAGGGCACGGCGGGTTTGATCTCATAGAGCTCCCCGCCCACGGCATTTGCCAGAACCTTTGCCGCCTTGGCGGTAGTTCCGGTAGCGGAAAAATAAGCAACCAATGCCTTCATGCGAATATCCCCCTTATGTACTTTTTGTTTTTATTGTAGACCTACCTCGCCAAAATGTAAAATACCTATTTTCTATTTGCAGCTATTCTCTTGGGGCATTGTACCTCTGCCGTGGGGCGAGAAGCAAGGTGTTTTTTCGAGTCAAGTATATCAATTTTTAACACACCTATACAAAGAGAATACATCCGGTGGTTACTACTCCGCCGCTCTTCGTTTATGTCTGGGATAAAATCCAGTCTTTATTTCAGCTTGGCGCCGTCCTGGAATGCGTTGCCCACAATGATAAGCTATGCTATGATAAGGGATACTTACCACGACCAACCAAACCGGACTTCACAAAGAGAATGGAGAACGATATGAAAGAAGTAGATCCACAAAACACCTCCCGGGCACTGGCCTTCGAGCTCTGGATGAAGGCCCCCATGCCCATGGTCACCCTAATGAAAACCCTGGATGTAACGCCGCTGGTGCGTCTGAGCCAGAAACGAGGCTATAAATTCAATATGCTCCTGTGCTGGTGTATCGGAAAGGCAGCCGCGGAGGTGGAAGACTGCTATTTGCTTCCGGTGGGGGACAAGTTGATGCAATATGACCGCCTGGCCGTCAATACGGTGGTGGCCGTCCGGGACGGAGGCATCGCCACTTGCGACATCCCTGTTTCCGCTGATTTGGAGCAGTTTGACCAAGTACTACCGGAAGCTCACCGAGCAGGTCCGGGAGAGCGGAGAGAGCTATGAGCTGGGTGAGGACTATATGGTCATCGGCACTTCCGCCCTGGCGGGGTATGAGATCGACGGAGCGGTGAATATCTACGCCGGGTGTTAC
>CALWOP010000179.1 GCA_944383195.1 uncultured Oscillospiraceae bacterium | reverse complement strand
TAGCCCCGGTAGGTCTGGTGGGAGGAGGGCCGGACCTTTATTTTGGCGTAGTCCTCAAACCATACCTCCATCCACTCCCCCACGGTATATTTCCCAACCTTGGTCTGATCTAAAGCTTGCGTCTCCTTGATCGCGGCTTTTAGCTTCTCCTTTACCTCTGCCTGAGTTCTGCCCAACACATTCTTATAGATGGGCTTCCCTGTCTCAGGATCATGCCCCGCTGTGTACCGCCCCTCCCAGCGGCCGTCTTTGCGCTTGCGGATACTTCCTTCACCGTTGGCTCGTTTCTTTGCCATGTGTGTCGCCTCCTTTGCAGCAACACACAATACCCTAAGTGGCAGGCAATAGCCAGGGCAAAGGAGCAGAGTTATCAGAACAGTCACAATTTAGATTCGTTCCTTGTTCGGAGGACAATATCTTTGTTAACAGCGTAATATTTTTAGGAAAGGCTTTTATCTTTGTTTTGCGGCGCAATTTTTGAGGCCTCTCCGCACCAACCCCGGAGCAAATCCCTCTGACACTAAGGGCGCAGGGAATCACAACCCCGGAAGAGCAAAATTTTGTCCTTTACGACCCCGCCCCGCAGGGCCTGAAACTGCCCGCACTGCGGGCAGAAGTGGACGAGCCGGGGCGTTTACGACCCCGGCTCTTTCTCCTGCTTTTTTTCACACCGGCCCTGCGGCCTCATCCAAGCCCGCCGCCCCAAATTCGCCTTGCAAACCCTTGTTGGGGCAGCTGCTCTACCCAGCCCTAAAAGCGGCCATACAGCGGCTCACAGGAGCAAACAGCGGTGATTCTGCCGCAACTTTTTCTTTGTATTGCGTGCCAATTTTTGATATGCCTAATCTCTGCTTTTGATTTTTTGTTCTCTAAATTATAATTGGGAATATACTGACACAGACAGCAATTATATTTTTTCTTAGAAATGTAAAAAGGACGCTTGATCGCGCCCTTTTTACATTGTTTGAGGGGTAAAGGGAAAAAGAAGAATATATGATTTTGGAACTAGTTTTACACTAGATTGCGCTCGGCAAGGCGGTCGAGCCGTTTGTTGCGGAAATAGAGCACCAAGTCGGCCCCAACCATAAGGAAATTCAGCAAATAAAGATATAAGACGAAATCATTATGATACAGTACCTTGTTGATCATTCCGCTGATGTATCCGATTTCGATGGAAAGCAGAAAGGGAAGGCTTTTCCCCTTTGCCGTCCTGGAGGTCCAGGACTTATAGATATTCATAGGCCACGCCGCCCCGAAGCAAAATAGCATGACCGCCTCAAAAATACTCATGACTTCATACGCTCCAGACTGTAGATCGTTTCATGCTCAGAACGGCCCATAGTTGGTCATGGTGGCATAGGTCAAGAATACAAACGCCACGACCCACCAGAGCGCGAACAGGGGAAGAATAAATTTCCACCATTTTTTCAGAGGGACACCGGCAATGGCCAAGCAGGAGACCGTCATGCCGCTGGCAGGAGTAATACAGTTGGTAAACGCATCGCCGAACTGGAACGCCAGCACAGCGGTTTGGCGGGTAATTCCCACCAAATCGGCCAAAGGCGCCATAATGGGCATGGTGATAGCGGCCTGGCCGGAACCGGAGGGAACGAGAAGGTTAAAGATATCCTGAACCATAAACATACCAAACGCCGTCAGCGCAGGGGGGAACGCATCCAGAAGGCCGGCCAGGAAATGAATAATGGTGTCCATAATGTTGGCATTGGTCAGGACGATGGTAATGGCCTTGCACATACCCACCATAATACAGGGCAGCAGCATATTGGAGCAGCCTTTCATGAAGCTGTTTGCCATTCGAGTGGGATTCAATCCACCCACCACACTGGCGACAACGCCCATGATCAGGAACAGCGCGGCAAGTTCATCAATGTAAAAACCGTACTCCATCACGCCGTAAATCAGTACGACAATGGTGACTAAAAACGTAAGCAAAACCAGGACATGGCGCTTGGTCATGGTTTCTGTACCGCTGATCTCGTCGGTAACGGGTCTGAGCCGGTCCAGTTCATACATTGCGCTGCGCGTGGGATCCTTTTTGATGCGCATGGCGTAAGCCATAACAAAGGCGGTATTGATCACATAGAGGACAACCAAGACCGCCAGCCGCAGTTCAATGCCGGAAAACATGGGAAGTCCGGAGATTCCCTGTGCCACACCTACAGTAAATGCATTCGTGCAGCCGGCGCCATAGCCGGCGGCAACCGATCCGAAAATAATCGCCAGTGCCGTCAGCGAGTCAAATCCCATGGCCAGACAAATGGACAACACAAGAGGCAGAAATGCCAAAAACTCCTCATTATTGGCCGCAAAGGCAGCGCCTAATGTAAAAATAAGCATACAACTGGGGATCAAAAGAATTTCTCTTCCGCGCATCTTGCGCACCAGGGTTCCCATTCCGGTACGAATGGCGCCTGTTTCCTCCATCATGCCGAATGCACCGCCGATGATGAACAGGAACGCAATGATGCTGCTGCTTTCCTGAATTCCCTGGGAAACGGACATGAATAAATCAAAGACGCCTACCGGGTTCTGCTCCACATAGGAGAAGGAATCCGGATCTACCACCATTTTTCCCGTATTGGGGTCCTCAATGCGCACAAAGGATCCGGCGGGGATGATGTAGCTGGCTATGGCGCCGAACAAGATAATGGCAGCGATGATGATGAGCGGGTTAGGGGCGTTGATTTTTTTGACTTTTCCTTCGTTTCCAGGAGATGCAGGGGCTTTTTTCTCTCTGACTGTTACGGGCTGTTCTGACATAACAGAATCCTCCTCTACTATTTTACCGCGGCAGGCACAGCCGCGGCGCGTCAGCGGGTCAGTTTATAAATGGCGGCAGAAAACACCTTTGCGCGTTCAAACAGGGTTTCCACAACCGCCTGCTCCTCCATGGTATGGGCGCCCTCGCCCATGACGCCGCAGGAACAAATCGCAGGTATCGCATTGAGAGCAATGTAGGATGTATCCGAGGAGCCGCCGGGGAACGCTTCGCCAAAGGGCGGCAGTCCAAATTCTTCCGCCACCTGGCTGACTTGGCGCAGCAGGTGTAAATTGTCTTCCGTTTTTTCAAATACCGGAATGCTGTTTAAAAATTCCACCGTGGTGGTGGTGCCATCCACATAGGTCTTCGCACAGACCTCGGAGATTTGCTTCTTAATCGCTTCCACATCCGAGGCATGCGTGAACCGGGCGTCCACCTCAATCTGGCAAAAATCCGGTATGGTATTGGACACGGTACCGCCTCGAATGACGTCCGCGCTGACAATTACGCCTTCTTCGTATCTGGTAAGGCCCTGCAGGTCAATCACCTTATGTGCCATTTCTTCAATGGCGTTGCGCCCGGTTAAGAAGTTATTTCCCACATGGCTGCTCTTTCCATGGACGGTGATCCGGCAGTCCAGACTTCCTTTGCGCCCGACGGAGAGGCAGTTATCCATTCGTCCCATTTCCATATTAAACGCGAACAGACATCCGGCGGATTCCCGCTGAATAATTTCCGCCGCGGTAGAGCCGTCGTGGATGGTTTCCTCATCCCCGCACAGCAGAAGCTTGATGGGATTTCGGTCAAATCCCACGGAGCGAAGCGCCTTGATCATATAGATCATCATGACGTCGCCGCCCTTCATATCCACCACTCCGGGGCCAAAGGCTCTGCCGTCCCGGATCGTAAACGGATTTTCGGGATAAGACCCGGACGGAAACACCGTATCCAAATGCCCGCACAGGAAGATGGGTTTCCCCTCCCGCTCCTCGCCGTCCACGGCCAGAAGGACCGGGGCCTTTCCGGTGGGGATCAGTCTGCATGCAATTCCCTCTTGCTCCAACCGCTTTTTCAGCCATTGAGTGAGCGTCTCAATGCGGTCCACTTCCCTGGAACCAGCCTGAAAATTGACCAGCTCACGCCACAAGTCAATCATTTCCGCGCGGTGCCCGTCAATAAATTGGCTGATTTTCACCATATAGTCTTCCATAGAATCCTCCCCAAGGTCTTTGTTGAAACAAACCAACATATTCTTGATCTTTCGGTTCTCTAATGCTAAAATCCAGTTATCTCACAAAATTCTCCGTATGACAAAGGGCTTATTTTATGGTCCTATTATAAAAAAAACAGTCATTCCTAAAAACGTCCGAAATTTGTCTTAAATACAAAACAGAGGAGGGATACCTTGGAGAAAAAACTCAGGCTGGGTTTTGTGGGAAGTCGTGTGCGCATGGCCCTGATTCGTGAAATTATCCCAGCAGTCTTTCCGGAAATCGAACCCGAAATATACGCGGATGATCGATATGACTATTGCCCGGAAATGGAGCAGTATTTGATCGCAATGAAGGAGCGGGTCGATGGCGTTATTTTTGGAGGAGAGCTGCAGTTTAAGCTGTACCAAGAAATTTTTGAGCCGGAAGTTCCCTGCACTTGCATCCAAAAAGACAGCGTATCCCTCCTGAATTCCTTCCTTGCCCTCACATGGCAGAACGTGGACATCAGCAGGGTCAGTATTGACAACTACACCATTTCAACGGTCCGCAAGGTATTTTCGGATGCAGGCTTCACAGAAAACCATGTGAGGATTTTGCGGCGCCGCAATTGGACGGTGGGTGAAAAATATTATGAAGAGCTCTATCAGGAGCACCGCAAGCTTTACGAAGCGGGCATTGTCCGCGGGTGCATCACCACATTGATTTTTGTTCACGACCGTCTGATTGCGGATGGAATTCCGGCAACCTATTCCAGACCAACTACCGACAATATCACAAAGACTGTGGAACGCATCAAAAAGGAATGTATGGATCGGATCCACATGGCAGAAAGTGAATTAACCGTTTTGGCCGTACGAATCACTCCGAAAGAAGAGATTTTCTATCAAGCACAGAGTGAGTATCTGGATAGCCGTGAAAAATTAAAGGCAGCTGAAGAATTACATTATTTTGCCAAAAACGCTCGTGCCACCGTAATTCAGCAGTCCGACGAACAGTTTATTATTTTGATGAACCGAAGCGATCTGATGAACTACAGTAACGGGTTGGAGAGTTTGCCATTTCTGCAAATTATCCGCGATAACTGCAAATGCAATGTGAGCCTTGGAATTGGCTTTGGCTATACCCCCAGAGAAGCACGTACCAACGCTAACTTGGCTCTACAGAAAGCGGTTCGTGAAAAGGAAAGTTGTACCTACATTGTTCACAATATAAACTCAATTGCGGGTCCCGTCGATCTGATTAACCCCAACAAAATCGGACAACAGCCAGAGGAACAAGAAATTCTTCAGGGTCTTGTAGAAAAAACAGGGATTTCCGCTTCCAAGCTCTACCGAATCTATATGCTTATGGAGAGAACAAAAAAGTCCTTGTTTACTGCCTCTGAACTTGCAGAACATCTCAATCTTTCTGTACGTGGGGCCAATCGATTACTGAATACGTTAGAAGAACATGAACTGGCCAGCCTTACTGGGCAGACTGTATCGGGAAAAGCCGGACGTCCTGGAAACATCTATCATATTTTGTTTGACTTGGGATAATCTAAAAAGGGATACACTCCCATTCTGTGACCAAAAAATCGTTGGCCTATGCTATCACTTTCCAAGTTCCTGGACAGGCTAAAACACCTTTGACCCAAACCGTGACCCATACGGGATTTGGAGTGCACGGAACCAACGGAGCAAAGATGCCCAAATCGTATTTCCAGTCCCAGCAAAAAGGGTGCAAAAGCTCTCAAAGGAGCAGAAAGCCCATCCGGACCGCAGCTCATAACCCGGAGGTCGGAGGTTCGAGTCCTCCTCCCGCAACCATAAGAAAGAAGTTGGAAACATTGTTTCCGACTTCTTTTTTTGTGCTTTTTCGATGGTTTTAGGACTGTTTTGTGCGGAAATGCTTTTGCTTTGTGTGGGGCCTGGATGAGGGCATTTGGGCCGGAGGTATGGCTAACTGTTGGGAAGTGTTGCGTATTGTGGGTAGGTGTGTGCAAAAAGTTTCACACTTTTTTTCACACGGGCGGGAGCGATTTCTTGATAATTCTCTTGCTAATTACCGCAACCATGAGCTTGATGATTTTAAATCACAAAAGGTAACGGAGAGCAGAAAAATAAGGTTGACAAGGTAGCTGATAGGTATTATGATACAAATATAGTTGTGGTTGTGTCCGTTGTAACCAGTGTAACCGCTGTTACCGCCGTAACCGCAACAAAAACATTTTTGTTTTGCGTCTGCTGTTGAGCAGGCGCTTTTATTGTCCCATTTGTCGAAATATTGTAGACGTATTATGTGCGACTTGGTATAATATGGACACTCACTAAGGTATTAGGAGGGTGTAGCCATGGCAATAAACGATGGCAAAAAAATGGTGCGTTGGGTATTTGATCAAGATATAATCAAGGTATCTGACGACAGTATTCAGGCAGACAAGGAGAAAAAATTTGCTTTTCAGCTAACAAGATTTAAGGACAATGCCACGCATGAAGAAAGCCTAAAAATTGATTGCTTTTTAGATGGAGCGGACAACGGATCTATTACAACGGATATATGCAGTCTGGAGAATGATCTAAAAGAGTTTAGACGCTATGGTGTGGCCTTAAGCACGATTGATTTTCGAGATATTCGTAAAGTGATAGAAGATAACTATTTACAGTTGGATTGCACTGCAATATCACTTGAAAGCGACAGCCGTTTTTCTGATTTGCTGGAAGTAGTAAAAGAATATGTACAGCAGGCAGATTATCTTATAACAGAATCATTTGCATATGTCCGTGTCAGCGATTTCAATGGCATAGCGGAGGATTGCGGGTACTATCCGTATGAAACACGGACTTTAAGGTTAAAATTGGCGGACATGGGCTACCTGCGTAAACAGGGAAACAGATTCGCTGGGTTGGTAAGATTGCGTGATAAGCCGGAACGTGTCATTAGTTTTTACCGTGATAAGCTCGGGGTGCCATATACCCCTAAAAAACGTAAAGACGTTGATGGCAATGGGTAAACAAACAACACTTTCGATTGCGCCTTATTACGGCGGTAAAAGTCGTATGGCTCATTTCATAGCGGAACGTTTAGATTATTCTAACACTGACACCTTTGTAAGCCCATTTGGTGGGATGTGCCGTGTCTTGCTAAATAAACCCCGTCATCCGGTAGAATGTTATAACGACTATAATTCTGGTTTGTACGCACTGATGAACGTGTTGTCTGACGCAGATAAGTCAAACGAATTGATTCATCGTCTGTACTATGGAACAGAGTACAGTATGGAGGAATTTAAGAGACAAAAAGCAATTTACGACCATGCAGAGACAGATTTAGATACACAGGAACAGAGAAAATTGCGCCGTCTTTTACTGTGTAATGGCATAGGGAACACCTCAACGATCAATAAGCTGATGGAGGAAATTTATAAGCAAGCATTACAAGGAAAAACGGAGACAATAGTTCCTGAACTGAATAAGCTGTTATCAAGTGACGATTCATTCCGTTCAAACTTCACACATCTTTTAGGTAACTGGATTGCGTTGCGTGAGAGCAGGACTAATAATGGTATGCTGGAGCGGTCTATTGATATAGGCGAGGATATTTCTGAAATGGACTTAGCCATAGCCACTTATGTGGTATTTCAACAGAGCCGTGATGGTATGGGTCAAACGTGGAGTGAGAGTAAATTTAAAACAACGGAGCAGTATTTGAAGCGGGTTCTTACTTTATACGACTGTGCTGAACGGTTGGCTGGGGTTCATGTTTTTCAGATTGACGCAATGAGTTTTTTCCAGACCTATTACGCAAACCAGCATGGCCTATCATCTGACTTGCAAAATCCAGACGATCAGATGATGAACGAGTGGATCAACAACCCCCGTGTTATGATGTACTGTGACCCCTCTTATATCAGTGTGGAAGATGAACGTAAACTTTTAGATGGAATTGATACTAGCACGGCAGACAGTTTATCAAACGCCATACAAGAGAAATACAAAGACAAAATGCCTAAAAACTTAGGTGGGGTGTACTCTCGATCTTTTGGGTATGACGAACAGGAGCAGTTTCTGCGCTGTATTCAAAATGCCCGGTGCCGTATTCTCGTTTCAAATTATGATTTGATACTTTATAACAAGTATTTGAACGAGAAAACGGGATGGAGACGCGAGGAATTTGTAACAACGACCGGGGTAGGAAGTAAAGCAAATAACTCTCGGGTTGAGGTCATTTGGTATAATTATTAAACCATTCAATACCACTACGCTTACATGAGAAATAAGCGTAGTGGTATTTTATTAGTAGGGGGAACAAACAAAACGAGTGTGCCGCCCCCTCCCATCTCACCAATCCAGAGGTACACACTCCGTCTATTTCGTCAGCAGACACCAGAAAGCCCCAGCGTTATAGTATGGGTGTGGTTGAGAGATAGAGCTTGACCGACAACAAAATTAAGGAGTGTGTACTATGGATAAGAAATTTATTATCAATCGTGTGGACCTGGGGCAGAGAGTGACAGGGTATGAGGTCTTCAACCCCGCTGTCAATGGTGGTGAGGTAATTGGTATGACTGCCAAGCAGCTGAGTGAGGCAGTCAAGTCCGGTGAGGTGCTGGGGATGGTGTTGGACGGAAACGGGGCTTTGAAGCTGGACGAGGCCAAGGGGTTCCGGGCCATCATGGTCAAGACGGGTGTGGGGACGCTGACCAGCACCGACCCGTCAGCGGTGGCAAACCTGATGTACACCGTGTACCGCCGGGACGGTGAGAATTACAGGGTAATTTCTTCCCGGTTTGGTCGTCAGAGCTTTTGTGCTGACAAGATCAAGGCTCTGCTTGACCTGGGGGCCGTCAATGGTGTGGTGCTGGACGGTGACGCCATCAAGTGTGCCTGGGAGTGGGAGGAAACGGCCCAGGGCAAGGCAGTGAAAAAATAAGGCAGCAGTAAGCGGGTCACCCGGTCAGGGTGGCCCGCTGAGTTTAAGGGGGTATAAGCAATGGAAACTGTGGCACTTCTGGCCGTTGGGTGCTGTGGAATTTTGGCTGTACTGGTGGTGGGGATCGTGGGGATCCTTGGAGTCCTGGGGGTGTTCCAGAGGGTTTTGGAGTTGGCTTTGGAATTGGATGGGGACAAGGGCCAGGAGGGGCCACAGCAGGCCCCAGGGGGTGAGGGTGGAGAGTAATGGGGCAAGGTGAGAGATGCCCGGGAGCAGAGAGCAAAAAATGATGGTGCAGTGTCAGCGTCTGCATTAGTTGAAATTTTTCTTCTGTCCAGATGAAATGCAGGAGAAGAAAAAAACTTCATCGGCAGTTGAAAAAATGAGGTCAGCAGTGGGCATTTCTCAGTGGGTGCAGATGGGGTAAATTTTTGGAGCAGTGGGGGTGGTTTATACATGAAATTTCAGTTCTAAAAAATTTGTAGGTGTTGAGAACATAATAAAATATATGATACACTAAGATAAAAAGGGGGCATTTCGGCATGAGTTATGCAGAAGATGATAGCTGGGACTTTGTTGATGATGGTGTGCGTGATGAAACGGAAAAACGCATTGGGAAAGTAAAGGAAGCAATTCAGCAGTTAAACAAGCTGGAAAAAGAAATCATAAGATACAATAGTCTCAATGGTGTTATCTTTACGATGGAGGAAGAAACGGTTGCCCAGTTGAAGAAGAACATCACTGGTATGCTCAAACACTATATGGAGCTTTTGCGGTGGACAGAGGTAGGGCTTCCGGTCGAGAATGGGCGGTCAATCGGTGCGGGGGCAAGAACAGCGGCTTTTCCAGTGCAAACAAATACTCCGATCTGTAAAACACCTCCCGCGTATAAGGCAGACATTGACACAGAGAAAATATACCAGCTGCGTCAACAAGGTAAATCAATGCGGGCAATCGCAAGGGAATTGAAATGCTCTCCTGATACCGTAAAACGCAGGTTGGCAAAGAGAACATAGGTGGGTATAGTGATTGATTTAATTCGGTCACTTATACAAGGTGAGGTTTATAAAAAACATAGGATAAGCTGAATACAAACATACCATATGAAAGCGATTGATCTTAGAGTTTAATAGAGTGATTGATTTAATTCGGTCAGCTATGACAAGGCAAGATTCATGGCAAGCATGGAACGCTCCGGGCCTATCATAGTGTAAGAAACCTACTGCACTAAGTTTCATGGAACGATTGCTTTAGTTAGGTAACTTATACAGTTCAAAACCAGAGACAATCATAGGACAGAGTAAATCATAACATACGAACGAAAGAGAGGTGACCCTCCCCAAGAACCTGGTGTGTATGTAAAATAGGTATATCCTCAAAACACGGGGTAAAATAAAAATATAATTCCCTATTTTAAGTACATAGGGGAATAAAAAGAAACAGTGAGACAGTAATCTACTGTCCCACCCCTTGAAAAGAGTAATACTTTAGGTTACAATGAAAGCGCCGAGATAACAAGTGCGGCAGGGATAGAGGGTTGCCGCCCTCTATCCCCTGTACAGGTGAAGCAGCCACCATGCACAACTGCGTTAGCAGTACCACATTCACAGTATAATGCAATCTTGTTAAATTAGCAAGGTGCGTTATACGAGTTGTGTAAAGCACATAGCAAGGTCATTTTGTGCGTGCATGGGTAATTGATAAACTACCTGTGTACGCATTGTTGTTATCTCGACGGCAAAGCTCAGGGGGCAGGGTGCTCCCCTGTCCCCTGGGTAACGCTGTTGAGATTGGTGGACTGGTCATATGATTCGTTGCACAAAGCAGAGCAACAAAGGACAGTATCACCTGAGATGGAGGAAAGGACAATGGATAAAAAAAGCGTAGCGGCCCTGATCGTGACCGGGGCTATGGTTTTAGGGGTATCTGGCTGTGGAACAAATGGGGCCACATCGGACAACGCTGACAATAGCAAACCAGACACCAGTACCCCGGTTGTCACAGAGCCAGTGGACGGCAGTACATCCAGCAATGGAGGGGTAAACTCTGCCACCAGTAGCCCCACAGATGAAAGTATGGTGGAGGAGGTAGAGGAAACCTTAGGTATTGAATTACCCCCAGTAGAGGTCTGGTATGTGCGGGATTATGATACAGATAAGAATGGTACGATCAGTAAGGATGAGTGGGAGAAGTGGTGTGCAGAACATCCGGATGATAAGAACCAGAATATGCATATAGATGATGATGAGAAGCCCCAGCCCCAGGTTCCTGATACATCCACAGGCAATCCAGACCCAGGTAGTGAGCAGACCAGCAAGCCCAGCACAGGCGGCAACACATCAAGCGGCAACAGTGGCAATAGTGGTCAAACCAGCAAGCCCAGTACAGGTGGCAACACTAGCAGCGGTGGTAACCAGAGCAGCGGAGGCAATACATCAAGTGGAGGTGGTCAAACCACAACACCAACCACACCACCTGATAGTGGAAGCACAGGCGGTTCCGGCGGAGGTCTAACAGAGGAAGAACAAGCCATAGTAAATGACAAAATTGATAGGATAGAGAACGCAGGTGGGCAATTAACATCTGGTGGCGCAATAATAGGTATACCCTAATTTGACAGTAAGCGTAAAAACAGTCGGCGACTTGTCAGGGTAAAATGTCTCTGCCAAACTATAAGAGTCTATGGTAGTACAAGG
>CALWOP010000178.1 GCA_944383195.1 uncultured Oscillospiraceae bacterium | reverse complement strand
GAAAATGCCGACCGCCATCTCATTGCCTGTACGTTGAGATGGCGGCCTTTTTATACGCCGAAAGATTTTACGGTTACATTTGACATATGTAATCAATAACATGATTGGGAGGGAATGAGGAGGTCATTCCCTCCCAATCATTAAAGAATAACAGGAGGTGTTAAGCTTGCGTACAATAACAAAAAGGGCAACAATATTGTTTATATGCATACTAGCGATGTTGTCCTTATTTTCCACAGTAGCCTTTGCAGGCTGGGATGCTTCATTCGGTGGTGGTGGAGCAGGTGGTACAATAGGCACAGGCTTTTGGAATGAAGAACGGCAAGGAATCAGAATCACAATACTAACCCCCTCAGGTGAACCAGCATTCTTTTTCGGTGATGGTAGGCCACCAGTTAATTATTTGGATATATTATATACTGATAATGGTACAACTGCCATCGATTATATGCTAAGTTCATGTAAGGCAGAGCAAGCTATCAGGGGTACAACTATGACAGAATACCCAAAAGCAGATACAAACAGAGGAAACTTAGTATACATACACGACAACGTTAGAAAAGAAGTTATGGGTGCTGGTAATAATGATGCCAGAATATGGACAAAAGCGTGTATATTAAGTTTTAACTGGTATCGAAATTGGACAAGCAGAGGGAGTAACGGGGACAATGGTAGGCGATGGGCATTCTTAACACCAAAGGATGGCTCAGATGTAGCAATAAGAAAAAACTTTGATAACATAGCAGGGACATATCCAATTAAAGATATAGGTTCAGGAAATTGGCAGAAAAATGGCGAAAAGATCGGTAAATGGTTATATAGCAATGATCCTGGGGCTACAAAGCCAGATGATGGTGCAGCCATACATTTTCTGTTTAACATTTATCAAGTTACATCAGATAACAGAACTAGTAATCCAATTTGGCATTTAACAGAAGCAGGTAAACAGGCAGTTGGTGCTGCAATAGCACAGGCATATGACCCTGATGGTACACCTGATTCATCAGGTCAAATATATAAAACTGTGCAAGATCGTATAGACGCAGGTCAGCATGTTTACCGTACCACAGAGCTCATGGAAATAGGTAACATGGCAATCGTGGTAGAGCCAATCATTTGGGCGGAGTTAGTTAACTGGGGCGGACAGCGTTCAGGTTGTATGATCTATGGTACACCTACCAATGTAGCAGACGCAATTCGTGCAAATGTTGCAGCAGGAAACTGGAATAGTTATGGTTGGCAGTATGGTGGTTGGGACGTAGACTTGCATAGAGATTCACGTTCTTGCTTTGTATTGTCAAAAGACATAGAGTACGGTGGAGTAAACTTTTTAGCACCTGCAGATGGTACATCAAGCAAACCCAACACCCATGACCCTCGAATCAATCAAAAGGATTTAGGGTATGCAATGCACATATACATCTGTGGCAGTGATGATGGTACACATACATGGGATAATAACCAATATCCAGATAGCTCGAAGTTTATAGAGCACCCAGCACCAGACCCAGCAGTTGACCCACCAACAGCAGGCAAGTACCCATCAGATAAGCCATCTTGTATATACAGAATAGTAAAAGTATATGACAAAGAAGTCTTAAAAGAGGGCGAAGGAAAGTCAATAGAGCATGTAGCAACTTATGTAAGGGAAAATACATACTCAAAGATAGAGATACAAGATGAGATTGAAGCAGGCGGATAGCTGAGCTTCTTTTTTTATGCCCATGGGCAAGGAAATATACATATGTCTGATAAGGGGGGGAAATTAAATAAGGAGGGACTGTTTATGGTACTCAACAACATAGAAGTAGTGCAAGCAGCCTATATTTCCAAAACAGGTGAGCCGCACAACGAATATCATATGCGGACAGAGAACAACATTTATTTGGGCTTTGTCAATCTGCCGCCTAATGGGCAGTACGCATATGACGCTAAAGTTTTGGATCATATCACAAAGGCACTGGCGTTGCGGTGGGGATTGATTGCACCGCCTAGAAAGAGATAGAGCCAACAGACCGGGTGAACAGCCCGGTCTATTTTTATGCTCATTTTGAATCATAGGGTGAACAGTGCTTTTGCTGCTCTTTATGAACTAGTTGAGATTTTTGCCCCTTGGGTTTTGGGGTTTATTTTGACACCAATGGTCTGTCATATGGTAAATTTGCCAACGGCAAACAAGGCAAATTTGGGGCAGGAGTTTTTTGGGTGAAATTGGTGTTGGTGGGGGTGATTTTAGGGGTGTCCGGAAAATAAATGGGGGCTGGTGGAAAAATTGGGTTACGACAGAAAACAGACTGGTTGAAAAAATCATAAGGCCCATGATACTTGCCGGGCGGTTTATGTGTTCCATGTCCTGCCATGACACAGATGGAGACAGAGCCGGGGTGGGCGTTTGTCATGTAAGATGGCCCTGGTTCGTAGACATGGCTGACCGTTTAGATTCACCAAACCAAACTGTAAAACTCCGTCTACTCTCACCACAGACAAGATAGGGTTTCAGCGTTACAATTCCTAAAAATTGAAATTTTATGATTCGTCTTTAGATTTGAGCAGTTTTGTATTCCATGGTGAACAAAAAATAGGAGGGCTTTACCATGAATACGAACAACACACAGAAAGAGACAGGCCTGACCCCAAAAGAAGCTGGTGAGCTAATTGGGTGCAGCGCCTATACTGTCAAGGAGTTGGCACGAGGCAATCGCATTCCTTTCTATCGGGTAGGCTCACGGTATCTGTTTACCAGGGCTACTCTGATGGATTGGATTACAGATCAAGAGCAGAACAACTATCGTAAGGAGGATAAGTGACATGGCAAGCATAAAAGACTTAGGGAATAATAAATACAGACTATTTGTCTGCAACGGCTTCAAGCCTGATGGCCGGGTCAACCGTATCTCTAAGGTGATTACCGCCAAATCTATGAGGGACGCAGAGAAGCAGGCCCAAGCTCTGGAAGTTGATTTCAAGCGTGGACAGCAGATACAGTTTAGCAGTGCCCCCACATTCTCAGAGCTGGTAGATAAGTGGAGAGAAGTGGAAAAGCCTGATATAGCACTCAAGACCCAGGAACGCTATGAGGGTATGCTAAAAAACTTTATACTCCCATACTTTGGCAGAATGAAAGTACGGGACATCAAGGCCCTGGATATTGAGCAGTATCTAAAGACGCTCAGTAAAGATGGGGTTCGCACAGATGGAAAGTCCGGTGGATACAGTGAGAAAACTATCCACCACCATTATATGCTAATTCAGCGTTTGCTGAATTTAGCAATTCGATGGGAAATGTTAGATATAAACCCCTGTATCCGGGTTGACGCACCAAAAGTGCATAAGAAAGAGGCCAAGTACTATGAGGAGGAAGAAATTCAGCGTTTGCTGGAGTGCTTGGAGCTGGAGTGTCAGGAGACCATTGCAAAATTCAGCCGACGCTACGACAGTCTCAGCCCTGATGAGGCGTATCGCAGGCAGCAGGTCAGAATTTTTAATGACCTCATGCACAAAATGTACATATGGTTGGCTCTTGCCAGCGCTTGCAGGAGAAGTGAGCTGATCGGTTTAACGGTGGACAAGGTGGATTTTGTTCGCAACACTATCACCATAGAACAGACCGGCCACTATGCGCCGGACAAGGGGATTTATTTCCAAAATTGTTTAAAGAATGGAGATTCTGTCAAGATTGTGGATATGCCCGAGGCCGTCATGCAGGAACTGAAAGTATATTTGGAGGAGCGGAAAACAATATTTTATCTGATGGGCTGGGAGGACAGCGGGTATGTGTTCGTGTCCCTGTCAGACGGCACAGTGACGCAAGCGGGTGGGCCGATGCTGCCCGATGTGATCAGCACATGGTTTACCCGCTTCCTGGAAAAGTACCAGCTGCCCAAGATTACGCTTCATCAGGTGAGACACACCAGTATCAGCTATCTAATTAACAGGGGCGTCAACATCAAAATGGTGGCTGACAGAGCAGGCCACCAAAACACCCGTACAACAGAAGAAATATACGGGCATATCTATAAAAAGACCCAGCGTGCAACGGCAGATGAATATAACGACCTGTTTACTGGCAAAGTGAGTAAAGAAAATTAAAAATAGGGTGAGAATGAAAAATTCTCACTTATTTCTCACTTTTTTGTAATGGAAAAATGAATGAAGTGAATAAAAGTTAGGGCAGTATCGGAAAAGGGCTGTGTCATAGACCAATATATATTTATTTCCAGTATTTGCCATTAGTGCTCATAACCCGGAGGTCGGAGGTTCGAGTCCTCCTCCCGCAACCAACAAGCCGCTGAAATCGCATGATTTCAGCGGCTTTCTTCATTTTTCATCACTTTTCTGATGGTTTTATTTCTCCTCTCTTGTTTTGACCCAGATTGTGACCCATACGGGAAATTTTAGCGGAAAGAGCTGGATCACTTTAGAGAGGCTCAGAGACTGCCGGAGGGTACATTCCCCATAGTTTGTGCCGCCTGGCGCTGAGCGGCGCTGGTCACATGGGCGTAGGTATCCAGAGTGAACCCGGCAGAGAAGTGACCTAGCATCCCAGACACCGTTTTGATGTCCACCCCGTTTTGCAGAGCCAGGGTGGCGAAGGTGTGCCGGAGATCGTGGAACCTCACCTTGGGCAGCCCTGCTCGCTTCAGCACCCGGTGGAGCATGTGCAGGACGCTGTCCGGAGAGATGGGCCCTCCGTTGGGCGACGGGAACACCCACGGGCTGCTGCCTGCCTTTTTTCTCTGTTCTTTCAAAACACCTATCGTATCCTCTGCCAGCGGCAGGGTGCGGTAGGCATTTTTTGTTTTCAGGGGTGCCTCCACCACTTCACCGTTGATCCGGGAGATTTGCCGCCGAACCCGGAGGTCGCCCCGTTCCAAATCAATGTCCTCCCACTTCAGCCCCAGAAGTTCTCCCCTTCTCAGCCCAGTGGCCAGCTCCAGATAGTAGAGCTCAAATACGCCGCTTTCCTTGGCTTCCCGCAGGAAGGACTGGAGCTGCTCCACCGGCAGGGTTTTCATTTCCTGGTGCTCCACTTTCGGCAGGGCACAGCCCTCGGCAGGGTTTGCGAGGATGATCCGCTGCTCCTGGGCCAGCTTTAGGGCAGAGGAGAGAATCTGGTGGATGTTCCGCACTGTCTTGGCGCTGAGGCCCTTGGGCTGTCCCTTGGCCTCCACCCGATCTACCCGGCCTTTGGTCAACAGCGTTTTATAGAGCTTCTGTAAGTCCAGAGAAGTGAGTTTTTCCAGCGAAATGTCCCCAATATTGGGATTGATGTGGTTGTCGATGTAGCCTCGGTAGGTCTGGTGGGAGGAAGGCCGCACTTTGATCTTGGCGTAGTCCTCAAACCATACCTCCATCCACTCCCCTACGGTATACTTCCCAACTTTTGTCTGGTCCAAAGCTTGCGTCTCCTTAATAGCAGACTTCAGTTTCTCCTTGACCTCCGCCTGGGTTTTACCCAGTACATTCTTGTAGATGGCCTTGCCGGTCTCCGGGTCATGCCCCGCTGTGTACCGACCCTCCCAGCGACCGTCTTTTCGTTTCCGGATACTTCCCTCGCCGTTAGCCCGTTTTTTAGCCATCTCTATTCACCTCCCGTTCCATAATCTCACAGGCTCGCCGCTCTTCCTCCTTTTGGAAGGAGTACAGGCCATCCGCCTCCAGTTCCCTGGCAATCCCCCAGGCCAATTTGAATCCAGCGGTGAAGCTGGCCAGGGAGGTTTCCTCCCGCAGCAGGTTTTGGGTATCCACCAGGTGCATCAGTCTGCGCCGCTGCATCTTATCCAGGCAATCCCGCACCTCCTGACGAGTCTGCTCGATTTCCTCCTCCAGTTCTGAGAAGTCTGGCTCTCGGCAGAATCGCTGGTGCAGAGCGGTCATGTAGTCATTCATTGTGTGTCGCCTCCTTTTCAGCAACACACAATACCCTAACTGACAGGCAATAGCCAGGGCAAACGAGCAGAGTTATCAGAACTTTAACAATTCGCCCTGCGCCTTATCATTGTTAACACCGTACTATTTTCTACGGCCCTTTCTTTTGTTTTGCGGCGCAATTTTTGAGGGAGTATCCGCTGTAACCCCGGATCAAATCCCTCTGACACTAAGAGCGCAGGGAATCACAACCCGGGAAGGAGCAAATTTCACCTTCTACAACCCCGCCCCGCAGGGCCTGAAACTGCCCGCACTGCGGGCAGAAGTGGATGAGCCGGGCGTTTACGACCCCGGCTCTTTCTCCTGCTTTTTTCACACCGGCCCTGCGCCCTCTTCCAAGCCCGCCGCCGTCCCCAATTTGCCTCGAAAACCCTTGTTGGGGCAGTTACCCTACCCAGCCCTCGAAGCGGCCACACAACGGTTCACAGGGGCAAACAACGGAGATCCTACCCCCATCTTTTTCTTCGTATCACATACTACTCTTAATAATGTGTAATTAGATAGCAATCTCATCTACACTTGGTGTAATAAAATTTTGCGATGTGTATGGAGACAGCAGAGATATGTAAGGATAAAAAATCGCTGCGGCTTGAGCTGCAACTTCCAAATATTATTAGATCGTGAGAAACAGCAGCGCTTGGGATTACGCTGATACAAAAACCAATTTATTTGCGCTTACATCTCTCCATGTGTTCCGTAACCCATTGAACAAATCGTTCCTTGTGCCCCCATACATTTTTTCACACGCAGTACTAGGAAACCCGATTCTTGCATGATTACATTCTCTGCCGTTATTCTAATTTTTGACTTGATAACTTCCGATCAGGAAACTATCCGTGCGATATGACTCCCTATTATATAGGGAAACAAGGAGTTGTTTTAATCACTGATTCTCCAAAAATTCAAAAGAATTTAATTTAAGCATAGAGAAAGAAAAAACGGGGCATGAGAACAACACAGTAACCAACAGCAGACTGCAATTTAGTGTTCTTCTCATACGCCCGGCAATTTGGAGACTCAGAGATAGTATTTTAGGGACTATGTCTTGGTACAGTATGGTTGTATCAGTTCAGTTGTTTCCTACTTTTTGTGTTAACGCCTTGCAAAAAATCGGATCTATTCAATTTGTCGGCTAAATTTTGGAATAAGATAACGGGCCTGAGCCGAAGTCTGAACTTGGTGCCTTTTATTGTAGTCCAAACACTTTCTCATCATTCTTTTCCGTAGGTGTTTTGATAGGATTCCCCTTCAAAAAACGCCCCTCGTGCAAAAGCTCCCCGTCCTCGGAATAGGACCGACCGTATCCGGTCAGTTCGCTGTACTTGACCTCACCCTCATATTCTAATTTCCCATTTGCTTGGTATAGCCGGCCATGCCCATGAGCACAATCATCCACATAATTGCCTTCGTAGTACAGTAATCCGCTCTCTTCGTCATACTGTCGCACTTCTCCGTTGGCTTTCGCGTTTTTGAATGTGCCCTCTGCATATAGTTTTCCTGACTGCTTATAAAACCTCCCCCTGCCGTGGAGAAGTCCCGCCGCAAAAGACCCTTCGATCCGCAGGGTCCCATCTTCCCAATAGTTCCGTCCTTGTCCGAACCACTGTCCATCCTTCCACTCGCCTTCATACATCACGCTTCCGCTTTCCCAATAGCAGGTGCCTCGACCGCTCACCGCGTCGTGGAAAAAATCCCCCTCATACTCCAAGCTACCATCCTCGAAATAAAGCCTGCCTTTCCCATGACGGAAAAACCGCCCGTTCAGGTTGTAACCAGTTCCCACATAGCGGATCTTGTCTTCTTCATATTCCCGCGTATAGAGAGTCATATCTTCTTTTTCCTGATCTTCTTTCTCCAGTTGGATTGCGGGCGGTATGATTTGCTTTACATACTTTGTTCCGTAGGACAACATTTTCGAACTCCCTTCTAAGCAATAAATTTTAAGCGGAACACCAGATTAACTTACTTAAAATTTCGGATTTATTATTTTCCGGTATCCTGCTTCTGCTGAACCTTGCGAATTTCTGCCTGAATATCAGGACGCTGCAAAAAATTTTGCCAAAAAAAGGCCTGAACATCAGGGTCACCCATATCTCGCTCGCGTACCACAACATATTTCCCAGGCTCAATCCAGTCTCCATCCAACGTTAGCGCCTCCTTTCCTGTGTTTACGAAAACCACACAGGGAACTCCTAACTCGTCATCATGAAGACGGATACCATTAGGACGATGGTTAGGACCGGAAGGGCGCGTCAGATGGAAGTAAACCACCGCATCGTCGCCTTCGCATAGGGATATTTCCGCGGAATCCGCCTGATCTTCACCGCTAAAGGTTGCACAAGAGACCTGCTCGATTGCACCATCGGCGGTGAGGAGATAAGCATTCTTAAGCATCGACGGGCAGTCACGATCGACTTCAACGATGATGATTTTGCCTGTCTTCAGCGCTACGTCCTCCTGGATTGCCTTCAGAACCCGTTCAACGTGTTTAAATTGCTTCATTCTTGTTCTCCTTTCTAAATGTTCATAAAAAATCGCCTGTCTCCGGCAGGTTTCTGGAGACAGGCAAGAAAGCAAAAAAGCGCATGCCGAATTAGACCTGAGACCAGAAACCTAATCCGCCGCATACGCTTGACAGACAACTTGTTTTTATAAATTTACCACAGTACGCTGCCCTTGTCAAGCTAACTTTGAAAAATGCTCACAGGTCTACTCTTTTCAGAAGTTTTGAGCGATGTTGTGACCACAATCAAATCTACCATCTACCGCTTGTGTGAATCAAAAAATACGAGTCCACTCTCTGTGGCTTTACGCACTCGTCCAAGCGATTTTCCGAGTTCAGGCTGGTCACCAGAAATCCTGCTATTTCATTCGAAGATTGACTTTTTCGATAACGATAGATAAAATTATTTAAAAAAGTTGACGAAAGATAGGTGCACCATATGTCTGGCACAGTTATAAGTTTATTTATTATTAATCTTGTTACCTATGGGATTCTTTTTTTCGGTATCCCATACTGGACAGGCAAAGAAATGGCAGACCTTTCTAAAAATGGGATATATGTTTTTCTTTTCAAGACCTGTTCTTGGATCGGCGGAGGCCTCTATTTTGTCATTGAATGGGCCGCTCTTTTTATTTGCAGCTCTATTGAAAATTTTTTTGATTTTAAATGGCTCAGAAAAGCACTGCTCTTTCCCATCAATATTATCCTTTATATTCTGATTATCCACTTGTTTAACTTTTTATACAGCGAGATCCTGCTATCACTTTTACCCGTTAATTTTGACGGCTTTGCACTTCGTCCGGATACCAGTTATCTATGGGTTTCTGACACACTGATCATTTTCAATATTTTGATTTCCCAATTCTCTGGTATCAGTAATATTGTTCAAGTCTTATCACTGATTGGATGTTCTATCGGCATCCTTTTTTTCTATCTGGTAATTACGGTCATCTATTTCTCTGCATTATATGGCTTACTGCGCAGTAAATTGAAAGAGCTACACCTCCTCACGAAACACAGCAATTCCGTCTCATCCTTTTTAGACAAAGAAATTAAGTTTGATGGTTGGAAATCAGCTTTCTGGAAACTGCTTCAGGGCAGTGCAGAATTTATTGAAAAATTTGCTGTTCCCAAGCCTTATATGAACCGAGCGGGCTTCATTTCATTGCTCATTGTTCTTTTTGTATATAGCTGTATCGGGGCTTTTCGTGGAGATACTCCGGATTTCCTGGCGTTGACCGTAGATATTGTGGATGAGATGAATGTAGTTAACACGATCGTCTCGTTTATAATCAGCTATCTACTTGCCAAAGCTACCGTCGCAGGATGTTCTGTGGCATATCAGCACCTGCCAAAAGAAGCACAGAATATGGTCAATCAAGCAGAGCGATTCTGCCAAGATCTTACTAAAAAAATGGAGGATAAACGCACACAATGGGATAAACCGATTGAACAGATGTATTCGTTCACGGAGGAAAATGGCCATTTTTCGTCCGACAACATAGAACAAGTGAGAGAAATGAATCTTGACCAGTCGGTAGGAGAAAGAAGGACTACCGCAGAAAAAGCAACGTCCTCTCAGCCACGCGAAAAAAAGAACGTAAAAAAGATTGCCCAAACCCTAAAAGAGGCGTACGACAAACAAATGGACTACCAAGATTTAGATGGAAACATTTGGTATTATTGTAAAGGAGCGGTTTTAGCACGTTTAAAAGCGGGAAACTATACTAGCGGTATATTGATATTGCTGCCGGATGGAACGGTAGAAGAGCACAAACAAAAAGAAAATCCTTGGAACTTAGACTTCCAAGATGTCTTTCGTTTTTAATTTACGGAATATTATTGTCTATGCCCAAGCCCGCTCAATGTTTACCCAGCTTTCTACGTTGCGTTTCTTTTGCCCTTAGGCTCCCACGCTTAGTTGCTGTAAGTTCTATAGTCCTTGTTTCCGCTTAAAAATACGAAAACTCGCTCATTTCACCGCTCCCCCTGCCATCTCTGTTCCTTTAGGATATTTCCCCTTGATACACAGAGTCGACCGCTCCCCATCGAGCCCACTTTCGCGTGCGTTGACTGTGGCCCATTTTCCTCCGACAGCAGCCCAAATTCGTCGTAAAAGCTTTTTATGGGCAGCAGTCCTTCCTAGCTGCAAAGTGGCCACATAGCGGCCTACAGGTGCAAACAATAGGGATACCGCTGGTGCCACCTTTTTTGTATTGCATGTTAGTTTCTGATATACCTAATCTCTGCTTTTAATTTCCCATCCCCATGGTAGAATAGTTACAGAGGCAACAGCACTCCAGGCATAGAGGAGGTGTGCAGAACGCATGAAATACAGTGCCTAGCAACGGGCTGCAAAGATCCAGGAAACCGCCAAGAAATTGGTTAATTACATTCGCAGTGAAAATATTACCCCAGAACGTATTTTTTACGAGAAGCCTATCCAATGGGCGATCGCCACTCCGCTGTACAACATCGGGGAGCGTGTGGCCAACCCAGGGTTCAGGGAAGAGCACAGCAATGTCCTATGGGTAAAAATGCCGGTCTGAGGCAACAGCTGGTCCATTATTACGATGGTACCAACTGGATGGTCATCTATGCCATTATCTACAATGTCCTTCTCAAGTTTCTGGAAGAGTGGAAACAGCTTTGACCCAAACCGTGACCCATACGGGATTCGGACTGGACGGAACAACCGGAGTGAAGAGGCTCAAATTGTATTTCTGTCCCCAGCAGAAAGGGCGCAAAAGCCCTCAAAGGAGCGGAAAGCCCATCCGAACCGCAGCTCATAACCCGGAGGTCGTTGGTTCAAGTCCAGCCCCCGCAACCACAAAACCGTCTGATTTCTTGCAAAATCAGAC
>CALWOP010000177.1 GCA_944383195.1 uncultured Oscillospiraceae bacterium | reverse complement strand
TGCTGGACAATTTAATCTTAACTGTCCTGAATATTATTTTGCTGTATTATCCGATAACGAAAGCCGGCGCGAGCCCGTGGCTGACGATGTAGTAGCCGTAGAAGTCCGCAGAGCCACCGCTGCCGACAACGCAAACGTAGGTCGAGATGTCCGAACGGTAATAACGAGACCTCTCCCAATACCACTACGCTGAACTCGTCAACGAACCATTGGCGTTCATCTGATATTTAATGCGTCTGCTATTATTTGTATAGTAACTATAGGCAGCATTATGACCCTTTGTACATTCAGCTTTAGAGGTTGTGCTATTGGCCGTAGAAATTGGAGCATAGCTATCTAATCCCATCTCTCGTTCAGACGGTAACCATACGGTTTCGTTGCTGTAAGTTACAGAGCCATTTCTTGAATCGTTTGTGCTAGGACAAGTACCTTTACTTACAGTCTTAATAGAATTTTTAGCACTACAATAATTGTAGAAATTCTAACATTGACTTCTAGCAGTAGAACCAATCCATACTGCATTACTACCAAACTAAGTAGTAGTTGGTAAAGTACCTTCAGTTTGGAAAGTTAAAGTACCAGCTCCGTCTTGGTCTGCACCAATACAAACCATAGAGGCTTGATTAGCACCTAACACAGCAGTAGAAAGACTTACTTTCTTTTTCTTACCGACACAAGCGCTTCTTTCAGAAGTGCTAGCACTAGCAGCCCAAGTTTTTAATCCAGCCCACCAAGAGGCATCTCCTACAGCGGTTTCAGAGCCCCATTCCCAATAAGTAGCATTGACAGTAATCTGTTTGCTTGCGGGAGCCAGGTAGTTAGTTCCTTGAGCGACATTGATAGTAATTTTTTGTCCGCTAATAGCAGTAGAACCATTACCTTTAATATTTAAAGTGTTACCACTTAAACTTAAAGTTAAGCCGCTTACACTAGTAGGACTATAACTAATAGCGCCATCTCCAGAGCGAGTAATAGTAACATTTACGCCAGAACTATAGTTATTACCATTGATCTCAACAGTCTAAGGAGACACACTTAAAGATCCGGCTGCACGATTGATAGTCCAATTTACGTTAATAGGATCAGTTGTTCCATCAGACCAACGATAATTACTACCAGGAGTAAATGTAGCAGTATAAGTTCCTGCATTAGTAGCAGAAGTTGTGCCACCAATACTCATATAGGTAGTATTAAAGTTATTCCAATAGCTTGTTCCATTAACAGACTGAGAGTTACCATTATAGGTGAGATTACTCTTCCAAGTTGGCTTAGCTACAGACTTACGATTAACTGTTACATTAAATGTAGTAGTTTGAGTTACACCATTCTCGCTATAACTAACTGTAATCTGTTGACTACCTACTGTAGTAAGCGAGGTTGGAGAGCATTGATACCCGGAAACCGCAGATGTATCTCCGTCAGAGTAGTGAGCAGTAACTACTATTCCTGTTGTTTGAAGAGTATCTCCATACTCATAAGTTATAGTAGAGGGATTAGAAGTTACTTCAATACTTGTAAGTCTATGAGTTACAGTTACAGGATAAGTAGTTTGACAAGTCTCTCCCAGCTCAGAATAAGTAATGGTTACTTGCTGAGTTCCATCAGTAAGAGGAGAAGGAGTAACTTGATAGCCAGTTACTTCTGCCGTTGTAATAACTACGCCTTCCATGCCGTAAGATGCGGTGATCACCATTCCCGCAGGATTAAAGGTGTCGCCCGCGAGATAGCTAGTTTTATTAGGTGGAGTTGTTACCTCAATCTTAATAAGGGAAATAGAGCCGCCTCCTCCGCCTTTTCCACCCTATTCAGTTAAAATACATTTAGGCAAAGTTGTTTACCTCCTTCTATCTAGCTATTGTTCTAGATATATCTAAATTACTAGATAGAAGGTCGAGGATGGAAGCGATCTTCGCTCCAGTCTTTTAGAAGTCTATAAACAATTTCCGAGAAAAAGTACACTTTTTAACAGGAAAAATACTTCTTCTTTCTAGATAATAAAAAAATTGGGAAAAGGGTAAGAAACCCTTTTCCCAAAAGTGAGTATCTTACTCTTTTCAAATATATTTGAAAGAAAGAGTAGATAAATTATATATAGTTGTCCAAGTTCAGTAAAGTGTAATAAGGCCAATAATAGTTAAATCATCTTCCTCTTGTTTTATATAATATATAAAGGAGGAATTATAACTATGCCAGAAATTATTATTCAGATCTTCTAGCTTTGTATCATTCCTTTGCTTGGTATTTTAACTAAATATCTTGTTGACTATCTCAATGCAAAACGAGATGAGTTAAATGCTAAAACAGAGAATGAGACAGCTGAAAAATATACTACTATGATCTTTGATACTATTACAAAGTGCGTAATAGCAACGAATCAAACTTATGTAAATAGTCTAAAAGAGCAGAATGCTTTTGATGCGGAAGCTCAGAAAACTGCATTTAATAAGACTATGAATGCAGTATTAGAAATCTTATCAGAAGATGCAAAGCAGTATATTATTGAAACTACAGGTGACTTAAATACTTATCTAACTAACCTCATCGAGGCCGAAGTTAATAAGAACAGAGAATAATATAATGGGGCTACTACGCCCCATTATATTTTTTTACTATAAAATTGGCAAAATTTTTGGCAAAATAGTAAAATTATCTTTGCCAAATTTTTATATATCAATGAAAGGCCAAGGGAATATTTTAAAGGAGGTAAAACTATGGCAGTCAATTATCCATACTATATGCCACAACAATTTGCGGCCACCCCTTATATGCCGCAATAGAGAATGCAGTATGTGGAATAGTCCTAGATTGGAATTAAAGGTCGCCCAGTTTCTTCAATCGAAGAAGTAAAGGCGACTAGTATTGACTTTGATGGTTCAGTATTTTTCTTTCCTGACTTAGCGAATAAAAAGATATATACAAAGTAGATTAATCTTGATGGAACTTCAACTCTTAATATTTATGAATTAAAGAATACCCCGACAGAAACAGTTATCAATCCTTCTCAGTATATTACTAGGGAAGAATTTGAAACCGCATTAGCTTAGTTAAAAGAAAAAATTGCGCCGCCTCAAGAGACGACGCAACAGTCAAAGCCAAAATTAGATTTTTAAGGAGAAGATAAGATGAACCCAATGGAGTTAATTCAAATGATCAGGAATGGATAGAATCCTCAATAGTTAGCATTATATATGTTAGAAAACTAGATGGGGAATAATCCATTTGGAGCTAATTTGCTAGATCTGGCTAAATAGAATAAAACAGCAGAAATTGAGCAAATAGCAAGAAATATTATGTCTCAAAGAGGATTAGATTACGATAAGGAGTTTGCCAACTTTAAGAAAATGCTCGGCCTTTAAATTTTCTTAAAGGAGGAACTTAAATGTTCAATTCTAACAATGGATACTCTTTAGCAGATATTGCGGCAGCGACCGGAAATTCTGGGTCCGGCAATATGTGGAACGACGGTGGCGCATGGTGGATCATTATTCTCTTCCTCTTCTGTTTCTCTGGTTGGGGAAACGGTTTTGGCTTTGGTGGAGGATATGGTAGTGGTAATGGAGGACTCGGCTCTCCTTCTGGACAAGGCTGGGCTACTCGCGCAGACATAAATGAAGGTTTTGCATTACAGAATCTTCAGAGCGGCATTACAGGGATTCAACAGGGTATTTGCGACAGCACATATGCCTTAAATAATTCTCTTACTAATGGATTCCACGGAGTTGATAATGCAATTTGCCAGCTTGGTTATCAGACTCAGCAAGGATTTAATAATGCTAGCGTTGCTTTAATGCAAGGACAGAATGCTTTAGCTACGCAGCTTTCTAATTGTTGCTGCGATACTAAATCTACAATTTAGCAAGCTAATTTTGATAATATTACTAATCAAAATGCTATTTCTCGTCAAATTGCAGATTGTTGCTGCGAAACCGGACGCCAGATTGAGAGAGGCTTTGCCGATGTCAACTATAATATGGCAACAAACACCTCTGCTCTCCAGACTTCTTTGGCCAATAATACTCGTGATATTATTGATAGTCAAAATGCTGGAACTCGTGCTATTCTTGATTATCTCTGCCAGGAGAAAATTACAGATCTTCAGAACGAGAATCAGGCACTCCGTCTTGCAGCTTCTCAAAGCACTCAAAACGCTACCCTTATGGCAGCAATGGATGCAAATCAAGCAGAACTTATCCGTAGACTGGGCCGCGATTGTCCGGTCCCCGCATATGTAGTACCCAATCCTAATTGCTGCTATGGAGTAAGCACTTGCGGGTGCTAATTTAATTAATAAAGGAGAGATTTGGTTCAATGGAAATTATTGCGAATGCTGTACAAACCGTACAAGCTAATCAAAATGTCCTTTTTACTGATACGGTAGTAGGCTGTTCCAACAGCCTACTACACCGTACAGGCAGTGGACTAGTAACTTTAAAAGGAAATACGACAACTCAATGCAGAGCTAGATATAGAATTACTTTTAGCGGGAATATAGCGATCGCCACAGGCGGGACCGCAGACCCAATTTCTTTAGCTATTGCTATTAATGGAGAAGGAGTAGCCACAAGTACTATGATTTCTACTCCTGCAACTACTGGAGAATATAATAACGTATCTAGTTCTATTTTTGTAGATGTCCCACGTGGATGTTGCTTTGAAGTAGCTGTAAAGAATCTATCTACTCAAGCTATTGATGTTTAGAACGCTAATTTAATTATTGAAAGGGTGGCTTAATTATGGAAAGATTAAAACATATGAAGGAAACTCTTATTGGATGCGTTCAAGCTCAACTAAGCGACATCCATAATGTAGATACTCACGAACTTGGTGAAGTAATTGATATGATTAAAGACTTAGAAGAAGCCATATATTATTGTACTATCACCAAAGCTATGGAAGAAAAAGAAAAAGAACCAACAAAATACTATATTCCTATGACTTATCCTTATTATCTCCCAGATAGAGATATGGATAAAGACGAATGGGGAAGAATGTATTATCCTCAAGGTAGAGATTCTTAGGGAAGATTTACCGAGGGTAATAGCGGCGGCCGCAAGAATTATAGAGAAAAACCTTATTATTATGATGAAAGAGAATTTCCTATGGAATTGAGAGATTCTAGAGAAGGTCGTAGTCCAATGAGCCGTCGTATGTATATGGAGTCTAAAGAACTTCATAAAGATAAAGATACCAAGATTAGAGAGTTAGATAAATATATGAAAGAATTAAGTGAAGATTTAGTAGAAATGATTGATGATGCAAGCCCAGAAGAAAAATAGCTATTAGAGAAAAAGATTTCTGCTCTTGCTACAAAAGTATCTTCTTTAAATCATGCTTAATATTAATGGAGAAGAATGGAAATTATTTTTAACCTCTCCAGTTCATCCTATGTTAATTAGAAGTGATGGCCAATTAACAATAGGAGCCTGTGATGATAAAACTAAAGGAATCTATATTAATGAAGAATTATCTCCATTAATGATGAAAAAAGTTTTATGTCACGAGTTAACACACGCTGCAATGTTTAGTTATAATATTGAATTATCTCTTGAACAAGAAGAATTATTAGCGGATTTAATTGCAACTTATGGTCAAGAAATAATAAATATGACTAATTCAATATTTAACCGATTAAAACGAAACGGGGAACTCAATTGAGTTCCCCGTTTTTATTATTCTGGTCTAATCTCTAATTCCATTGTTTTCTCATAATACTCTTTAGCTTGTCCATTTCCGCCTAGAGAATGATATAGCTTATAAAATTCTGTAAGCTAATCATATTGATCTTGTGTCATATATCCTTGTTTAATATAAATCTTACATAGCTAGACTAATCTAAATCTATAAGAAGAAATAATAAGGGTCAAATCTCGATTTTCTTTTCCTTCTATCTTGCGAATATAAGCTCTTAATTCTTCAATATCATCAAGAATAGGTTTTAGCTTTTCGTCTATAAGGTCTATCAGATTATCATTTCTTTTCTCCTAAAGCAGACTTTTATACTCTTTTAGCTATTTATATAAGTGTCTACAAAATGCAAGCGCGCCGGCGGAAATTAGGCCAAATATAATCTCTACTATATGCTCCATTATGAAGGTCAATTGTAAGATCCTCCTTTCTTAACTTCTCAAAATAATTCAAAGTTAAGAAAGGAGGATTTTTTTATTTGGCCCAATTACCAAGCGCACTAACTCTATTTAATGTGCGCGAGACCGATACAAACTGCGTCACTCTCGTCTTGTGTAGGCTTTACTCCATAATTTTCAAATACATAATTCTAAGCATTTTTCTTCTATTCTGGTCTTGTTCTTCCTTTAATTCCAAGAGCAGATTTCCATGAGGTTGATAAAATTGTAGAGTGAGGTATTTTATTTTCTTCTAAATATTCAGAGATTACTCCATATACCTCGGCTAAAATTTTAAAAGTCTACACATTATTAGCAACGTTATTCTATTGTTGTATATCTTCAAATACGACTTCATCTATGTTATGTCTAGTTATTAATTCCTAAACCTTCTATCGTATCTTTACTAATCTTATATCAGTATTATCGTCATCAACAGTGAATTTCCCATAAGTCTTAAGTTTACCATCTTCAAAGATAGCATATCCCGTAATGCGAGAGCTCTAATCTAAAGATAGTAAATTACTCACTTACTTGTACTTCCAAATCCACCTAAACGCTCTCCTGTAGCAGAGTCGTCGTCGGTAATTCCATAAGTTTTAATAATACCTTGACCAATCTTATCTCCTCTATTAAGTTTAATGGCAAAAGGAGACAAGTTAATTAATTGGAAGAAAATCTCTCCCTCGTTATCGGGATTATCACAATAGTCTGCGTCAATAATACCTACACTATTACCACAAATAATCCAGTGTTTTAGAGGAGTGGAACTCCGCACGCTTAATTCAAGATATTGACCAGGATTAAGATGGCACTTCATTCCTGTTGATACAAGAGTTACCTTTGACTTTAAACTTTTCGTAAGCTTGGCCATTTCATCAAGAGTAAATGGATTGGTAAAGCCATAAAAGTCTAAATCTTTATTTTCTTCAAATACATGATCTTGAACTTTGGAAGTAAGAAAACTCATGGGAGGAAGAACAATATCTTCTGCAACAACGAAATCATAGCCCGCGGAATTGGCGGTTGCTCGTGTTGGCAGGGGTAGATCAATGTCATTAAAACGAGAGACTTTTTCAAACTTTATCATATGTTATTCCTCCGTATAAGATATAGTAATTTGGGTAGTTGGGTCTTTTTCGTCGGTAAATTTTTTGTTGAGAGTAACTCGATACCAAGAATCTATAATTTCGCCTTTTTGCTTTCGTTCCTTGTATACGCAGCTATATTTATTTAATACCCCAGAAACTTTAGCTGTCTCAAGTAGTTGGTCTGCCTCAGCTTCTGAATCTACTCTATATATTTCGGTAGTATCAATTAGATATTTCATTTATAATCTCCTCGTAGCTTTCTTTAATAGATGCTTTTGTATCTTCATAATTAGGAATTTTTCCATTAATATGGGTAAAACAGATTAATGGAATACCTTTTTGCTTACAATATTTTCGTTTTGCAGCGTCTCTTAATAAATTATCATGTAGAGAATTGCCAAAATAAGGAATATCTTTTTCATGCTATATACCTTGATATTCAATTAAAAATAAAAGATTATCCTCGTCATTAAAGACTCCAAAATCAAACCGCAAGGGGTTATTGCTTAAGGGGCTCTTTAAATCTAGGAAATGAACTTCTTTTTTGAAATTATATTTCAACTCTGTAAGAATTGAAGATATTAACTATTCTCCTTTAGATTTTAAGCATCCGCAAGATTGACTTTTTCCAGTTCTTAAATTAGTTCCTAATACACTAGAAATTGTACCGCATTTTAAACATTCGCATAACCAGTAAGCTTCTCCAATGCGATTTTTATCTCGTCTTATTACTTTCCAATCTCCATAGATTTTCCCAGTTTCATCCTTTACTTTTGGACTAAATTTACCACAGCCGCAACTTGTTACAGATTTATTTCGTAAATAAGTGCCTAAAGTTAAGATTTCATTGCCACAGCTACATTTGCAAAACCACTAAGCTCTATTATTTTTGTCATTAGGGCCACGTTTTATTACTACTAGCTTTCCATACACATGACCGGTTTCATCTATTGGCTTTAACATAATTAAATTCCCTCAACCATAATCTTATTTTCAGAATACATATTCTGTTCTAAATTAGTTACAAGTCTTTGAATTTCTCCAGTAGTGGCAAATGGAGCGTGAATTTTAATGTCATAAATATCATGACCATAAGCGATACCAATCAAGGTTCCCGCAAGCCCCTCTAAATTGGAACAAACTTTCATCTGATTTTGCTGTCCGTCTCTAGCAATATAGACTGCAGATTCCATAGCAAATGGGTCATAATTTACAATAATTGCTTCTGTCATACTTGTATCACTCCTTTCTCGTAATTAAATAGAGCATACATATCACATTTATTATTATATAAGATCCAAATTTCAAGTATATCTCCATTTACTTCAATAGATTTTAATTCACCTAAAGACTTGGCAACTGAAATAATCTCAAGAGCCATCCTATCTTTATCTTTCTTATCTATATAAGTAAATAAAGTATAATATTTATTATCATGATTTAACATCATATAATAACTCGAATTATGAACATCTAAGAAAGTAACTATATTCTCCTTAGCCTTCTCTAATTCAGCTTTGGTCATTTTAGGGAGGGAGGCATATCCCGCTTGATTTAGTTCATATAAAGTCATATCTAGTCCTCCATTTCTTTTAATATAATATCATAATTATTGTATTCTGTCAACAATAATTGCTCCTATAGAATTACCGATCGTAACTACTATAAGAAATAATAATATATCAATAGAAAAGGTGCTTGCGGCCAGGGCGTAGCAAAGATCGGCAATACAGTGTTCTCCTCCGAATAGTATAAAGCCTGTTACGCATACTGGCACCATATAATCTTTATTTTTCTTAAAACAGGCAACCGCAGAATAGATAAATATTCCACAAACTACTCCTTTTAAGAAAACTAAATATAGCGGAATTGTTAGCTTACTGGCTACCAAGGATAATGCTGCAGCGTGCGGAAAAGCTAGAATCCCGCAAGCCCCAATAATATTACCTATAAGAATAATAATATTATCTCTAATATCATCTTTGCTCTTGATATATCCAACCGAGCCAGTAAATAATTTAAATCCCATATTTAATATAGTTAATAAGCCAATAGAGAACATGATAGCACCAACTATACCTCCAACAGATAAATAAATATAGCTGGCTATTGCTATCATTATCCCTCCAAAGATACTTTTAAAAAATATCATTTTAGATATATAATCTTCTAATTGCGGCTACCCCTTAGAGGTTCTGTAATATCTCTTTCAGCTTCAATATAAGGCCCATCAATTAGAACATCAATTAATTGGAGTATATTCTAAATAGTTGTATCTGTTGATTTTTTTAAATCTTCATATAAGTAACCAGTCCATAGATAAACTTTTAAATCTGGAACTTTTTCTTTTGCGGTTTGAATCACTAAGTTCGTGAGAAAAGAATTTTCTGGACAAAGAGGTTCTCCGCCCATTACACATAAAGTTCGTTTAATCCCATTTGCAGTTAATCCTTCTATTAGAGAGGTAAAAGCCTCATGTGTAAATTCTTTTCCTCCATCGAAATCCCACGTTTCTTGATTATGGCATCCCGGACAGCGGTTAGGGCATCCTTGAGTAAAGAAACTCAAGGACACACCTGGTGCTGCCGCAAAATCATTATAAATAATACCTGCATATTTCAATTAAATCACCACTTAATATCTTCAATTTCTAAATCTAAATCTACAATATCATCATCATTATCTGTCTCAACATAATAAAAAATACATTGACAGTTAGGATGATAAGGAGGGAGAGGAACTGGATCTTCTGGAGAATATTCTCCCTCATAATTTGAACATCCCCATCTACAATCATGGCCTTCTGATTCAATTACTAACAAAGTAGCCACTGGGGCTATCTTATTTTTTTCTACTTGACTCTATATAATTTTAGTTTCATTTTCTAAAAGCATATCATATCTATCAATCAAATAAGCTTTTACTAAATCATAGTCTAATTCACCTTTTATATCAGATTCAGCCTGATCCCAATACTTTTTTATTCTATCATATAATGTTTTTCCATCTTCCTAATAAGTAAGCTAAGAAATATCGTCGATATTAAAATCTTCCAATTTAGAATATATATTTCTTAATTCACGCATTGTAATGGTATAAGTTTCAGTTAAAGAATCTATAAAAAGTTCAAAAACTTCCTATAATCCTTTATCCCATGTTAAGGCAGAATAATTATTTACACACTAAATAATTACTTTAGTTATTTTTTCAAAATATTTATCTTTAGCTTTATAAGTATCCTAATTCATTTTTAGAATACTATCTCTAACTTTTTGCTGTTTATTCATTCCATATACCCCACATGTTTAACTCTATCGTCTGTTTCAGCAATCTTGCCCTTATTAAAAGCTGTCTTATAATTGCCAGTAAGATAGCCTGTTACTCTACGAAGTTGTTGAATATGATCACTACCACATTCTGGGCAATGGTCATTAAATTCATTCATATATCCACATTCAAGACAGGTATCATTAGGGACATTAATAGCGAAATACGGGATGTCCTTATCCATGGCATAATTTACTAATATTTCAAGAGCATCAATATTATTCTTCACACCACTATCAAGCTCTACATAAGTAATACAACCAGCAGAAGAATATCCTGTTAATTGAGATTCAATATCAATCTTATCAAATGGAGAGATTTGTTTCCATACGGGAACGTGGATAGAATTAGTAAAGTACTCTCTATCACTTACGTTAGGAATTACTCCATACTTTTTCTTGAATTTTTCAAGAGAAGTGTAGCAAAGATTTTCGGCCGGAGTATAATATACCCCGAAGTTAAGCTTATACTGATTTTTAAATTCAGCGCATCTTTGCTTGAATAAACTCTCAATTCTCTTTGCTAATTCCATACCTTCTTTAGTAGTATGATCACAACCAATCAAGATCTGAAGTGTTTCCGCGAGCCCAATTTGTCCAAGGCTTAAAGTACCATGCTGTAATGCGCTTCTAGTAGAAATCCCATCATATCCAGCCATTAATCCATTCTCATACATGAATTTAGCAGATTCAGCTGGCTGCGCGCAAATATATTCAAATCTTTCAAGCAGCATATCTTTAGCTTCATAGATTTTTGTATCCAAAAGTTCCATAAATCTTTCTACGCCAATCTTTATTCTTTCATCTTGAGACAAATCTTTAATTTGATTCCAATCGTCATTGTCGCTTAGAGTAACAGCTTCCATAGCTATTGTTGGCATGATAATAGTTACAGGACAGATATTTCCTCTTCCATCTTTTTGTTGTCCTAAGCCATTAATGTCGAATCCATTTGCGGTTCTACACATTATTATCTGATGTTGCCATCAGCACTGACTATATATTCTATCTTTCGATAGCCTTCCGCTTCGAACTGGTGCCTATCTCCAGTCCTACTCCCTTACACTCATCAGGGATAGTCGATACACATTTAATCTAATAGAGTAAGTTTATATTGATTTCTGTAAATCTCTTTAGCTCCAGTTGATTTAAATTTTTTACTAGTATAATCTAAGCCAAAGCCGCAATATCTATCAACATCTTTCATTGTATTAAAAACTACTTTTTCTTGAGTTTCTAAATTTAAAACTTCGACACGTTTAGTTCTTTTAGCGTTTGGTCTAGAGGTAAAAATATTATAATCTTGATCTTGATATGCAAATTTCCATTTACCTTCATAGAGACTCTTTACTTCTCCTCTGCATCTCCTAGAAATAAATTGATGATTATCTTTACCAAAATATGCTGCACATTCAGCCATACTATCAAAAAATAATTCTTTATCAGTTTCAATATTCTTGCATTTTACTTTAGCAGCATGGGGATTTTTCCCACCAAGCTTGGTCTACCTAATTTTCTCTTTTATAACGTCCATTTCTTCTTTTGTTTTATTCTTATAGGTATTGCCTCCGCATTTGCTTATTGCATCAGTTTCATTATATCCATTTTTAATAGAGTTATATAATTGAATATAATCTCGTTCTTTTTGAGTAAGCTCTTCTTGACTATTAGCAGTATCCAATAATTCTATATAGAATTTATCTGGACCATAAAGTCTAATTGCTCTAGCAAAATGCGTATCAAGAATATTGTTCATAGCATCGTTTATATGTCTATTAAAACGATCTTCTATTGGACGAATCGTCTAACCAATATACACTTTATCATTTACTGTGTTACTAATTTTATAGATGAACATTGAATATTCTCCTTTTGAATAACAATTAAAGGTGCTGCACCTTCTATTATAGATAAAAACCATTCAAAGTTCATTATAAAGTTTTAACCAAAATTTTTTACTCTATTAGAAATTTAGCACGGTCTCATCCATATAGGACCTAACCGTTAGCTTGCGGATTTTGCTAAACCGATCTTTAATCGGACTTCCGCAAACACCCTCGGGCGAGGTTCAAAAGGTTTTACATGGGCTGTAGTTTACGCTTACCCATGGTACTGAAATAAGTCTTAGGGTCATTTTTATCATATCCCGCATTACCAGTCCAATCAACATTAGCATAGTTAGGATATAATCTTAAAGCAGTAGACTTTAAAGCAAGTCTAAACAAATCATAGTTTGGATCACCCGGCGCTCTATTTACGCCTTTCATACATTGGAAGATGCCACATGGGAAGATAGAAGTTTTATGTAATTTACCTAATCCTTCTATGGAAACTTCAAGCAACGATTTAATAACCATACGTCCTTCTGGAAGAGCGCAAGTACCGTAGTTAATAGAAGTAAATGGTAATTGATTTCCAGAACGAGATTGAAGGGTATTTAAATTATGATACATTCCTTCAACAGCTTGATGAGTTTCTTTTTCTGTCATTTCTATAGCATATCTATATATCTTTCTGTATTCATTATCTCTTGGGTATTGATCAATAGGCAATTCTCTATTTCCCTTAAATATATCTGTTATTTCATCTGGAATAATCTCTTGACCAATATAACGAATACCATCATTCCAATGCTTATAGAAACTCTTTCTTACATATGGAACCATAGTCCAATCAAGGTGAGTAGCAGATACCCCGCCAAATTGTTGCAGGCTTTGTAGCTGGAAAATAACTGCAACAAGCTAAAAAGCAGTATTTATAGAACCAGCAGGACGCACATCAGTTTGTCTAGTATTAAATCCTTTTGCCAGCAAATCATCAAAAGGAATAGATAGACAATTGTGCATACCTACTGCATAAGCATTTAAATCATGAATATAGATTTCATTATTCTCATGATTAGCTCTTGACTTACTAGAAACAAGATAATCAAGAGCATACTTCTTCATTTGTAGATCTGATGCAGCTCCAACTCTACCGCCAAAAGACATTTCATCTACATTAGCATTTTGGTTTTCAATATCAGATCCTTGAATTTTTGCGGAAAAGGCCTTAATAAAATCATCCTAACCTTTTCGCGCAATTTCTCTTTTATATCTATATCTTATATATTCTTTAGCAACATCTCTGCGCTCAGATTTCATAAGATAGTCTTCTACCATATCTTGAATTTTTTCAACAGAAACCACTTCATCAGAAGTTTTTACTGCATATTTAATTTCATCTGCAATATCATTTGCAGTATCATCTTCATATAAAGCTCCATCAACTTCAATAAAAGCCTTATTAATAGCATTAATAATACGCTCTTTATCAAATGGTACTAAGATACCATTTCTCTTTCTTACTTGAAGCATATATAAACAACTCCTTGTATAAGAATTTTTTGTGAATCACTATATATTGTAATTTAAGATATATTTATTTAATAAAACTGTCCAAATATAGTATCAATAGCAACATCAATATCTTCCAAGGTATTGTTTTCAAGAGTCTAATATCTTATATCTTCAAGATAGCCAAAATCTTGAGCATCTGTTTTATATCTTCTAACTATTTCGTCTACATCTGGATTTTCTTCTCTATTTAGCTATCTTAGTAGTCTCTACTTACCTGCGGCCCGCACATAAAATACATATAGTTCAATATTATCATCTTCCTGTAAGCACCTTATGCCTTCAGGATTGAAAACTCCTATATTTATCTTGTCTATTGTTAAACTTTCTCTATCTGTACCATAATGCCAATCATTAAATTCTGTTGCCTCTAACATATCTCCATTGAGAATCTTTCTTGTAAATTCATCAATAGACAAGAAATGATAATTAATACCATCTTTTTCTCCCTCTCTAGGAGGACGAGTAGTACAACTTACAATTTCATGGAAATATGAAGGATACTTCTCCATAATTTTATGGAGAATAGTATCCTTTCCACTTCCAGCTTCACCCATCAATGCTACTATCTTCATCTTCTTCTTCTCCTTGTTTTCTCTCACTACGAAGAATTAAATCAGTTCCGTTTACAATCTCATCAATATGATAGAGTTGATGTCCTCCAGAACTTGTATACTTTTTAGTAACAAATTCATCGCCTCTGCGAATACCTTGAACAACTATCATATTACCTCGATTAAACCAAGACTTCTCAATAACCTTCTTAGTTCCATCAGCATTTCTTTGAAAAGTCTGCTTATCAAACAATGCAAAGTATTCTTGTCTGAATTTTACTGCTACTACTCCTGTTGTAGTAAGAAGATAAACCGTACTTTTTGTCTTATTTTTTGCGATACAGGTCCCGCAAATCTTATGAAGTTTATAAATAGGAATTAAAGATGCTCCACGCTTAAACACCTTTTCTACTTGAGGCTCTTCTGGTAAACTAAAGAAGTCTACAAAACCATACTTACTATTGTTTATATTTGCAAGTTCATGGTCATGGTAATAGAAACATAAAGATTCCATTTCCCAAGAAGAAATATTCCCAGAAGCATATTTATTCCAATCTTCCATAAAGATAACAGTATTTAAATTATCAAGTATTTCTTCTTTATTTGCGGAAATCCATGCTCGAAATACATCCATCCATGGTTGATAGATTTGTTTATCCCAATCTTTCATATTAAGGAAGAATCTATTATTTTCATATGCAACCATAGATTCTTTATCTATCTCGGTAAGAAAGTTAATTGCCCTTTCATCTAAAATGAAATAATCTGGTTTAAAACCACATTTACATTCTGCTTTTAAATATCTATTAAACTCGTATATCCTACGAGCCATAACTTGCTCTTCTGTATCTTCTGGCAATAATCCATAACGAATTAATCCAGGCATATTTTGAAGGGTTAATCTTTTTTTCTTATCGCAAGTCAGCCAAATATATTCAATCATAGCTTCCATACGAGAAGAAAATTGATCAAAGGCCCCACCTTTAATAAGGGAAATCATAGCTTGCTTATTTGGATGCACTCTATTGAGAAAATCAAGCAGAGATACATAAGGTCTATTATCAATAATATCTTTAATAAAATCGTTATTAACATTAGCTAGTCCTTTTAATCCAAACAAGATTTGATTATTCTCCACATCTGGCTTAAATCCAAAGTCAGAGTGATTAATATCTACTAGAGATACTTTTATACCTGCATTACGGATTTCTCCAATGGCTTTAGCAATCTTGGTATAGTCAGATTGTTCTCCTTCTTCTTCATCAATAGCTCCACTATTTACAATCAGATATGCTGTATTCCAATAAACAGGATTAAAATGTGTTGCTAAATATAAGGTTTGCATACCGATAAAACTATAAGCAAGAGCATGGATAATCGAGAAACTATACCCCATTTGAGGTCCGATACCATAATTCCATACATAATGACCAAGAGCAGAAGATTTTGCAGAATTAAGAACTTTTTCTCTTAACTCTGGAATTTTATTCATTTGCTTCTTACCAACTATTTTTCTTGCGGCGTTCGCCTCAGCGAGCGTAAATCCGCAAATATTTGGGTCTTGAAGCATGGTCATCATTTGTTCTTGACTAGGAGGAACGCCATAAGAACGTAAGAAATGAGGTTCAAGAATTTTTTGCTCTTCTTTAGTTAAACCCTGTTGATCCATTTCTTTGTACCAAAGAGAAATATTATTCTTGAAGCGGACATATTTCTCCATTGGAGTTTCTGCACCTTTTTCTTGAGTCATTAGACGCATTAATCCGTTAGCATCCGCCATTTCGTGTGGATTCTGAGGTTTAATCTTTTTAGCTGCTTGTGCACCAACACTAGAATCAAACTGGAAACATCCAAGAACATCGCCATTAGCAAGAGCATCCCACATTTTCTTATCATTTTGCGGGAGGACAGATGGGTGGAGGTATTTATTATAGACTTCTCGTAATGTTAAATCTTTCTCAATAACTCCATCTTCTTGTAATAGAGAAATAGTTTGAATAATAATGTCTTGAACTGCGGTAAGCAGGAAATCATATTTTACAGAACCAGCAGCTTCTTGGTCATGCAAATCCCATTGGGTAATTAAAGCTCCTTTAGGAGTCCTCATTACTGCTGCTGTATCAAAGATGTTTTCATCAAATAAAATAACTCCAGAAGCATGGCTTGAACGTTTATTTACTAGACCTTGAATCCTTGTAATAATATCAAGAAGCCCAGGATATTGATTTACAGTGTTTACAAATACTGTAACAGGCTTGCGTCCTTTTTCTGGATTACCATTAATAACATCTTCAATAGGCCATAAAAATCCACGTTCTTGAGGAATTAAAGAACTCATATATTGAGCCATGTCAACGTCAATTCCATCTGGATATTCTTCTGAACGATAACCTCTACAAGCGGTCAAAATAGCAGATTTAGTTCCTTCCGTACCAAAAGTACATACTTGTACTAATCCTAATTCTCCACGCTCTTTGCGAATCTCAGAAAAGATTTTCTGAATTTTTGAAGGGGCAAGATCGAGATCAATATCTCCTAATTCAGTTCTTTCATCATTAATATAACGCCAGAAAGGAAGATCCCATTCAATTGGATCTAGTTGAGTAATTCCCAACAAATAATGATTTAAAGCTGCACAAGCCGAGCCTCGCCCCGCACCTACCGTACTTCCGCAATTCCAGAATAAATCAACGTAGTGTTTTAGAGTATTCGGATATGCAAACATACAGGTTTGTAGTTTTTCGCCGATTACTCTCTTTACTCTTGCTTCTTCTTCGAGCCGTTCTGGGTATCTAGGATCATTTATCCAATCAATCCCTTTATCTTCTAATGCTTTCCAACATTCATTAATCCAATATCTTTCTTGAATATTATCAGAAGTAAATAATGATTTTAAAATTGGATATTTTGCCATTTCATCTGCAATATCATTATTTACGCCCCACCAACTTATAGCAGGATAATCTGTAACTTCTACTTCTGGAATAGATTGATGTCTTTCCAATGAGTAGAATTGTATTTTATCTTTAATCTCGTTTGAGCATTTAAAAATCCAATCAATAATATCTTCTTCAAAGCTCAAACGGAGTAATTCTCTAGTTTCATCTTCGGTCATTAGATATGTAAATTCATAAAAACTATCAACTTCTCGTTCTCCGCCTTTAGAATTAAGATATGCCTTATGAACATACCTATCTTCTTTTGTTAAATAATGAGCATCAGTCCCAATACACATATTTACATCAAAAGCCTCAGAGATTTTTAACATTCTCTTATTAGCAATAATTTGATCTTCATAAGCGGCGGGAGCGCACTCAATATAGAAATCATCATGACCGAATACATCTATACAGAAAGTCATAAAATCAACTATCTGCTTATGATAACGCTGCGCGTTAGTAATATCATTTACCTTCTCACAGTTTTCTAAATTAAGAATTGTGCTGCCAAGTTCTCCGCCAATACAAGCTGTAGTTCCTATAATATGTCCCTTAAATCTTTGCATTACATCTTTTAATTCAGATTTAAGCAAAGGAACTCTTTCCATTCTACGATCATAATATCCATTCATCCATGCAATAGATGATAATTCTTTTAATCCTCTATAACCAATTTCATCTTTTGCAAGAAGAATAAAGTGATAATATCTTTGTCCTAAATCCCTCGTATCAGTTAAATAAATCTCATTACCAAGGGCAATAACAAAATCTGGATTAGATTCTTTAATTTTCTTTGCATATTTATTAACTGCCATGTGAGCGCTTAACGATTCATGATCGGTAATCCCTATACCAGTAAGACCAAGTTCAATTGCTTTATCTATCAATTCTTCTGGGCGATTAATACAGTCAAGTAGTCTTAAATTACTATACATAGTATGGCTATGATTATTAAAATAACCCATTCTTACACTCTCCTACAATTAATCTATCTATCTCCAATGAAATCCTGCAAAAGTTTTCTTCTATCCTCGTATTACCATCCCAATTTTTGAACCAGAACTTCTGGGATAACCACACTCTTCTGCTGCATCAGCATAGCTATTATAGATAATTCCAGTCTCTACACACAAGCATCTTTTAGCCATTGGATTTTTCCCACCAGAAACCCTATTGGACATTTTTTCTTTTTCTTCTACCTTTGACCATCTATTATATTGAGCCTGAGACAATTTTTTATGCCAATCTTCCCCACGAGATAAAGTCTCATTTCTTCTTTCTTCTGAAAATTTCTATTTTTCTTCCTATGTCTTTCCTGCCCAGGTATTTCCTCCAGAACCGCCCATTGCTAAATTATAGCCATTCGGATATAGAGAATTGTAATATTTAATATAGAACTTTTCTCGTTCATCTACCTCTTTATCATCTATATTATCTTCTAAAATAGTATGCTCAAAGTTGTCCCAACCATAATGAACAATAGCTGACCAAAATCTTGGACAAGTTTTATATTTACTACCATTATTTGCCCATCTATCATTCACATCTTTTGCTTTTCCTATATATGACTTTCCATTTATTTTATTGATGTGTCTATATATGGTCCACATATAAATCACAACCTTTTATTTTTACTATATAATAATTATAGCATATTAATTTCTTAAAATCAACGTAAGTTTTTCCGCAGCTCTTGTCACAGTAGTATATAACCATCTAGCGTGCTCAATTTTATCAAACGGAAAAGACTCTTCTAATACTAAAACTTTATTCCATTGAGAGCCTTGTGCTCTATGGCCGGTAATAGCATAGCCAAAATTGAACTCAATAGGTAGTTCAGGATTTTGTTTATTCTTTCTAATAACATATTCTTGCCTTGGAGTAAAAAATTTTTCTCCAGTTGTTAATGCAGTATAATCAATATGTAAATTTTTATATTCATCATTGGAAGTAATTAAATCGGTAACTAAAACAGGAGCAGTTACCTTTTGTCCCATTATAATATAATCAATAGATTCCATGTGCATGGCACTAATTGTACCGATTGAGCCATTGATCAGAGGGTCACATTGCTTTTCAGAGAGCGTATCCCAGCAATTCCGCAAACAAATAACTTTATCATTAATTTCTGGCTCAAATCCTCTCCCTAAATCATCTCGTATATAAGAATTTATGTCATGCCTGCTTTTATTTGTAGAAACAAGGATTTGATCTGCCCAAAAATACATCCCATCGCAAAGATCTTTCTTATTAAAAACTTGCGTATCATTTCCTTTAAAAGGATTAATTTTCTTGCCCTCTCGAATATCCATGCTAAGACAGATAATATCACTTTCTTTAGCTTGTCTCATTACTTCATCAAGAAAAATATGAGGATTATTCAAGATGCCATTATCTTGATTCTTGTCAATAGGAGGGATTTGGAAGGGGTCGCCGCAAGCAATTACATAAATACCATGAGTAAGCAATAAATCCCACATATCTTTAGGAAGCATACTTACTTCATCGACAACAATAACTTTGTAATCCTTTTCAAGACTTGGGCGAGGACGATAAAAGAATTTACCATTTGGCATTTGCTTACTGTAGTACAGTAGTTTATGCGCGGTCATAGCATTAGGGCACCCTTTTTCTCGAAGTACTTCAGAAGCCTTTCCTGTAAAAGTAATGTACGCAACTTCATCTTCTGGATTTACTTCAAGAGCTGCTATAATGAAGTTAATTAAGGTACTCTTCCCTGTCCCCGCATACCCAGCAATTACAGTATATGGTTCATTATGATTATATCTATCAATAGCTATGCGCAATCCTTCCTCTTGTTTACGCGTTAATTCCATTAATCGTGTTCTCCAATCAAATCATTAAGGATTTCATAAAAACGAAGTTTGTCTCTTTTAGCAATATCCATAGCTTTCTCAGGATCATGTCTATAAATATTGGTCATTTCATATCTAGCTTGAGCATCTCTTGCTATATTATATCTTAAACAAAGACTGTCATATCCGTAACCCTTAATTTTCTTTTCAATATTCTTCATAATATCGTCCATATATATCTTCTCCATATCCTCTAATTTTCTCATTATCTATTGAAATTAATTTAGTATATTTCATTGGTAAAGTTAGTAAAGGAGTTCTTAAAAACTTCTTAACACTCTCCTATATTTGTTGAATTTCTTCAACAGATAAGTTGTCTACATCTACATATAATATATACATTACCATACCTCATAGCTATGTATTTCTCGTATATGATACCCTTTATTTGTTAAGTAATCGACAAATTCCTCTTGACTCATCCAATTAAAAACATATCCTTCAAAAATAGGATTATCTTCCAAGAAATACCCGTAATCCTCTTCTATCTTATCCATAATATCGCTAATATCTCTATGTTTCTTTATATATTTATCTATTTCAATAGAGTCTAGAAATCCTTCTGTTTGTTTTAAAGCTCTATTATAAAAGTCTAAATTCCTCATACCTTTACCCCAAAAAATAGTTAAACCTATTTTAGTTTCTGCGGACGGTCGTCTAGGTTCCGGCAGCCCGCAGATATTTTACTTTAACTTACAAAATAATTATATGCGGTTATAGCATTATTTTGTCTTACTGTATAACTTCCAGATGCGCATCTTTCATAGCATTTAGCAAATGCAAGAGCAGCATCAGTTATACTTGTCATATTTAGAAAATCATTATAGTCAAACCCTCTCTTATAGGCATAACCAAATGTATCGAATTCATATTCAATAGTATCTTCTAAATAATTGCATTGCTCTTCTAGTGAGGCTCCCCAAACCTCAGAATACGCTTTATTCCATTGACACATACCATAATATGAAGAACCATATATATCGTATTGTATGTCTAGCGTATTACCACCAACTTCAGCCATTATATTACCAAGTATTCCAGCACAAACTTGATTACTATAGCCTAATTCCTTAAAATAACTCCATATATATGTAGCTACTGGGTACTCTTCTTCCTTTTGATGCCAATGTTCCATGAGTTCATCGTATACTCGCTGATAATCTTGCCTTATCTCATTAGCATTATTATATTCTTCCACAGCAAGTTTAATTATATCATGGTCTTCTGAATAGCCTAACTGTCTAGCAGCGTCGGCCATTTGATGTGCGGCGTTCATATTAGAGATTTGTTCCGCAATAAGCTCAATCAATATATCTAAATCATCATAGGTATAACTCGTAGTATCATTATACTGTACTGAATATGCAGAAGCAATAGCAATAAATGGACTATTACAACTACAAACCATAGATAATAGAATGATTAAACTTAGTATAATACTTATAAAACGTTTCATCGTGATTGTTTCCTCCTTTAGTAAGAGGTTGCGCAATCATTAAAAGTAATACTTCTATCTACTTATAATTTCGTAATCTGTAATAATAATTTGTGGTGTCACACTACCGAAGTATCTATTTACTTCTGGCTTACCAATCAAATTTATACTCACGCAACCTAATTCACTAGATAAATTATCTAGCTCCTCTTCGCTTGATTTAAACTTGATGCAAGTAACTCCATTAGGTAATTGAATCTTCAAAGTAGGATTCCTATCTTTAGCCATAAGGCTAAGCATATCATTTGTTACTGCAACATTTTCCACTGCGATCAGTGGTTCGTCAATATTCTAACCCCAAAGATATTTGGCATCTCCTAATTCTAATATATCTTTAGAGCTAACATTTGACGCCGAGTAAATAAAATCTACTTTATAGCTTGGTGAAAACTCTATCTCTTTTAATTGTTCATCAGACCAAGAAATAAAATCATCAAAATCTTTATCATAAATACCAAAACCAAAAGCGTTAGCGTGCCCTTCGGCAAGAAAGACTAAGCCAGAATTTCTTACAAACTATCTAAAATCATTCATCTTAGATTTTTCATATCCTCTAGCTGAACCTTCCCATGCATCTTGTCCCTCATGTACTGTTTTAGATAAAAGAACAACAGGACGCTTATATTCACTCATTAACTCATTAGCTATTAAACCAGTAATACCTCTATCTACTTGCATATCTTCTAATTTAATAATTAAAAGTTTATGCTCTAATAAATTATTTTCTTGAATAATAGTTTCTATCTATTCAACTTCGGCATCTCTAGTTCTAGTCTAACGATTTTTTACATTAGTACAAACTCTCAATGCTTGTTCTAATCTAGTTTCTTCTTGTCCTTTACAGCCTCTTTTCGTAGATGGAATAAGATCATATGCCTTCCATTCAAGCATACTTTCAAACAAAATTTGTTTTTCATCTTGAGTACCTACGCGAGTAATTGCATTAACAAGAGGAACAATGTAGAACGCTACTCCAATAGGAGTTAAATCTCCTCGACCTAACTAATACACATTCTTTTCAGCCATGCCTTTTATAAATGGATTGCGGAGATGTGACCTCTATAGCCCCTACTGTACAAGATAATGGGTCTCAAAGTCTCTAATATCCATCATATCTCCAACGAGACCTACGCCGACAATATCTAGAAAATCGTCCGCATAGGCGGTCCCGCAAGCAGTATCCATATATTGACATAGCTTATAGACAACTCCAACTCCAGATAGCGACTTAGTAGGATAATCACATAACTAATTATTCACTACACAGGCATATTCAGAAACTTTATCAGCTAAGTGATGGTCAATAACTAATACATCAATTCCCTTTTTCACTAATTCTTCATGCTCTTGATAATCATTAGAGCTAGAATCTGGTGCAATAACAAGTGAAACTTTATCGGGGATTAATTCTGGTTTTATACCATGTATTTTACCTTGATGAAAACCATAAATAAACTTGTTTATTGCAGAAGGGAATTGTGCATGAAGATAGTTTAGCAATAAAGCCGCAGAAGTATATCCATCACAATCGCTATCTACCTAGATATAGATATAAGAATCGTCTTTTAATATATGCTTAATAATTAGCTAAACAGCGCGTTCAATATTATTAAGAAGTAAAGGAGATAAATTATCTTTTTCTGATACAGTTAGATAATGAGGTATATCTTCATATTTAATACCTCTATTTATCAATACCTATTCTAACGCTGTATAATCCTAATTTCGTGGACTAATTAATGAATATTCCAATCTTTATCACTCTCCTTATTTTATTCATATGGGATAATTCTTTCATTTAATAATTTTTCAAAAACTTGCGGTCCTTCATCTATAGGACTTGCTTTATACGGAAGAATCATTCGTTTATCAAATATAGCAGATATACGAACATTCTTACTATACTTGTTATATATATGAATTAATTTAGCTTTTAATCGTTTAAATTCATCATCGCTTATTTCAACAAACTGTCTATCAAAAGCCACTATAATTTCATTAACACCTAATGATTTAAGTAAATCTATATGATAGCTAGATATACTACTTCCACAGCAAGCTACAGATATATCATTATCATACCCATAATAAGATTGATACATGAGACAGCTCTTCTCTGATTCGAATATAATTGCGGCTTTTACCTTTTTTATATTTTCTTTGCTGTGATTGAGATTATATAAATTCATACTTAATGGATGATTATATAGTTGCCTATTTACCATAAGAGGTCTATATTTACCATATCTCTCTGCATCATCAGTAGATAAGGTTCTTCCTCTAATTCCAACTAATCTATTATCTATGTCAAAATGCGGAATTGTTATCTATCCTCCACCAGGATAATACCCAATAAAGTTTCTTCTATTTACCTCGGGTAAAATTCCTTCAGCCTCCCATCCCGCAATTCTAGGATAAGAAAAACGAGTAAGAATAATAGGGTTATATTCTTTTAAATGGATAATTTCTTTGGGCTTGGGCAGTTGAATATTATGTCGCTTAAATACATCCCAATCTTTTAATTTTTCTTCTTCGTCTTTTAATTCTACGCCATCGAATCCAAAATATCCTGCTATGTAATCCATAGCATCATAAAGTTCCCACTTTTTATCCTCTTGTTTTTTCTTAACTTTTATACATAAGTCAAAGATGTCAAAAGTTGGATCTATACATCCGGTATAGCATCTAAAAAGTTTCGTATTCTCATAATAATACAACTTTCTTGATCCTTCTCCTGGAAGATTATGACATATTGTTTGGGAGATGAGCCCTCCATCTACATATTCAGGCTCACCACCCCATGCTTCTATTAAATCATATATTTGCTCTAATTCTAACTTGCTTTTTAGTTCATCTTTATCATAATATCTTGACATAATTAAACATCATATACAGAAATATTAGTTACAGTTCCTTTAAGTCCAAACTGTTCATTAACTACTCCAGCCACATAATCTTTAGGGTTTTGTTTCTTCTCTTCTTCGCTTCTTCCAGAAAGAATAGAGTTAAACATTTTCTTACTCATACGATATTCAAGTGTGTTATTGCTCTTCATAAAGATTCCTCCATTTATTAGATATTTCATTAAAAATATCACTAATATGCTTAAAAGTTCCATCTAGGTTTTTGAGAGATATATCTAATTCCTTTAAAGCCTAATCTACTTTTTCAAGATTTGTGCTTATTTCTCCCATGCAGCTGGACCTTCATCAACTATAACTCTTATATCTTCAATACTTACCATCTCGTGTCTCCAATTAGTACAGAACTGTGGTAAAATACGACAAGTTCCGAGATCTGCTGAACACCATAAATATACTCCTTTATATGAACCACGGCGATTTTTGTAAACTGATAATTTAAGATTTGGTCTTAGTAAATTCTTGTTACTATCTAATATAGGATCAAGCTTTACTAAATCTTCATCTGTAACACTAAGTAGAATCATACCAACGTCAATTCTATCTGCAATACTTTTTGCGCCGCGCAACAGATTTTGATCTGGAGTTTCACTATTTTGATAATCAGCATTTAATTGAGTAGCAGACATAATAAAAATACCATATTTATTAGCTAAATCTTTAAGTCTTGCGGATAACATAAACAAGATATTATCTTCTCTTAACTTTACTCCGCCAGATTTCTTACTGATTTCTTCAAGGATTTTAAGAGAGGTTTGAAGATAATCAAATAAGACGTATTTCACTTCATGCTCACGAATATTCTTTTTAATCTTGTTTTCTACATCTTGTAGAGAAAAGTCTGGTAATTCTTCAATCCAGATTGGACTTCTTTTAATTATGTCTGCGGCCTTGAGTACCCGATCTTTTTCTCCCTCTAAATATTGACCATTTAAGATATGCTCTTCATTTACAGCAGAAAGAAAAGCAAGCATCATTGTTTGAACTTCTCCCTTATCTTGCTCTGTCGCTATAAATAAAGTTGGTTGAGAAGTTCCGTTTCTAATCCATCCAAACTGTTCATGGTAGATTTCATTGCACGCAAAATTGCACGCATCTGCAATCATAGATCTCGTCTTACCCGTTCCTGTGGCGGCCGACCGCAAATAAAACTTTCGCAATCTTGCTCCTCTTGTTACAGTATTAATAAGGGGACCATATAATGGAATACCAACTTCTGGATGTTGCTCTAAATCGCTAATAAGCTCATCAATTCCATCGCCAGCTTGATACCCCAACCCTAAATCATCCTCTATATATTTGCTCTTGATTTCATCTATTTTTATATCAATGGCATGAGCTATTTCTATTAAACTTGTATTATCTAACCAATCTTCTTGTTTTTGTCGCTTCTGAGTATCAAGAATATTATTTGGATCATAAAGATAAGTAACATCAAGACCAAAATTATCATACGCTCTTAGCAAGGTAAACTTCTTTAATCTATTATAATAATAATTAAATGTATCTTGCCTTGCCTTCTATGAAGCCTCAAGAAGATATTCGACTCCTTTATTTTGCTTAAATATTGCATCAAACTTTGGTCTATTTGCTAAATAGTCTATAATTGCATCTATATTAACTTGACTGCCAGTTAAATGTATGTTATATATACTACCAAAGACTATCTTATGAAAATCTTCTTGGAAATCATCTTCGTGGATTATATATCTATCTGTATCATCAAGAATAGAGGCATTATTAAGCACGCATCCAATTACTTGAGTAATAGCTGCTGTATCTACATAATTACTCTTCATGCGCTTCCTCCTCATTTAAGAAAGTAAATAGCTTTCTGATATGTTTCATTGGTTGCCGTTGAGGAGGTTCTATATGTACTTCTCTTACGGGCAAAATAAATTTTTCTACATCTACTCGCTCATTTCTTTCTCTTGCTTCCCATAGCGCTCTCCAATAAGTATATGCTTCATCATAAACAAAAGGTACAATACCTATTCCGCCATTTGCCTTTTCAATAGAGTTTCCTTTTATCTCGAAGAAGTATTTTAAAGTCTTATACATTCCTGTATAAGAATAGTTATTATCTTTTCTAAAGGTTTCTATTTGTTTTTTAATTTTTGGAGAGATACAGTTAATTCCAAATAACTTCTTTATATAATTTTCTAATAATTGTTTATCTTTTTCTTCTTGTGTTTTATTTTCTTCTGCGGTTTGCGCACAAGTTTTATGAGCGTAACGCCTTGAATTTGGTTTTATGAATGGCGTAGTTGAGGCATCAAACATTTCTCCACAGTAAAAACATTTTACCATGTGCTTAGCCATACATTACGCTCCTTTCTTTCATAATCTTATATGAATATTATATCATATTTTAGATAAAAAATCAAGGAAGGAGAAATATCCTTGATACTCTCCTTCCTTTCATTTAGGTCTTGATTAAATCTTCTAACTCATGAACAATCAAATCCAATTGTTCAGATTGTTCTGGAGTACAATCTCCAACTTTTTTACCTTTACCCAAGAATTTATCAACAATAGCAGTAATCTTAACTGCATTAGATTGATTTTCTGACATAAGAGTTCCAACCAAATCATTAAATCTTGCCATAAGATAATCAAAGTCATAAGTAACATCTTCTGTTACTACCTGTGTAGCTTCATCAGTAATATACTGGCCACCAGTTTCCTCTGCTTGCTTATCAATAGCATCAGAAATCGCTTTTACAAGATTATCATAGGTAAACTCAATGGACTCTGGAACATACTTAAATCTTGAACCAGCGACATATTGCGGGGTTCCTCGCATAAAGAGGCGAGTTTCCGTGCCTCCGGATTCATTAGTTACAGAACGAGAGTAACCAATAATATCACAGGTTCTTTCACAAATCAATCTTCCACGATTATCAAGGGTTGGTACGATTTGAGAAGCAATATCTTCTCCTTTTGCGTTTTTCTCAGTCTTTGTCTTTGCGTGAGAAATCAAGATAAGACCATAATTAAGTTGCAAGATTTTGCGGATTGCCTCGTCAAACTCAGTACTTACAAGAGCATAACCTTTTCCGTATGGAATGTCGCCAATAGTGTCGACACCCTCGCGCCCGCAAATAAACTTCTCACAATAGCCATATGCAATATCCGCAGTATCAATTACAATAGTTTGGAACTTTTCTTGAACCTCTGGAGTTTTTAATTCGCTAAAGAGTTTCTTAAATTCACCCCAACTATTGATAGGCTGAGCATATACTCCTGGCAAAGCATTATATCCTTTCTCAAAAGCGAGTAGCAAAGCCTTTGGAAACTTACTTGCAATAGTTGTTTTACCAGACTTAGGGTCCCCATAGAAAAAGACTGAATAACCTCTTAAATCTCTTGATACTTCATGCGGTTTAATATCTAACAAACTCATTTATATTCGCTCCTTTAAAATCAACTTTAGGGGAAAGAAAGGGAGATAAACTCCCTTTCTTAGAACTTATATTCTCCCTTAGCAGGAGCAGAAGTAGAGGCTCCGCTAAGAGCGTTGCCCTTAGTAGCCTGATACTCATCTTGACGCTTCTTAATTTCAGCGAGAGCGACTTCACGAGCGGCCATCATTTCATTAAGCTCAGAAGCAAGAATTGTATCCTCGCTATCCCACTCGTAAGTCTCAGGTTGAGCCCAATTGATTACAAAATCACGCTGAGAGTTGCGAACCTCTCTTACCTTTGCGTCACCAAAGGCACTCTCTTCCTCTACTTTACGAATAATTGTCTTAGATACCTGCACACCTTGCACACGAGTAAATACAGGAGTGCTTGGAGTTGCGCCAAGATTCTCGAAGTAATCAAGAGCTTTCTCAGGTGCATAAGGAGCATAAACACTAAATTCAACGGGAAGCAAAGACTTGCGGAAATCAAATACGCAACCCTTTACAATTACCTTCTCGGGCAGTTCACGCTCTTCATCTGCTTCAACACGAGTAACATTGGTAATAACCATATCTGTATCAAAAGTAGCACGATTCTTTTCCTCAGCCAGCTCTTGAGTTACATGGACAAAACCGCCTTCATTTCTCTTTACACTGACGAGAGGATGATTTGCAGTATTAGTATCGTACCATTCATTAAGTCCAATTGTAGAATCAATACGAACCTTTCCTGCATTTTCCTTACCATGTTCCATTACAGAACCAATCTTACCTTCAATAATATTTAAAAGAACACCATAAGTAGCATTAGACTTACCATTCTTAGTAGTTTCTGTCACATAACTAAAGTGAACATCAACCACGTTAAGCATAGCATCATCAGTTGCAATTCTCAGAATACCATTAATAAATTCAGTTCCGGGATTCTTAGAATTTTCTCCAGAAACTTTCTTTTCGAGCTTATGCTCATAGACGTACCCTTCCACGTGGGTTTGATTAATCAGTTTCTTGCTCATTGTTTAATTCTCCTTTATAGCTTTCAATATCAAAATTTTTACCTTTTTCGGTCAGGGTATAAACCACGGGATTTGCACCATATTTCTCTACGAAACCATCTGTTACTAATTTTCTAATAGATCCAGACACTTTTCTGGAAGAAATCTCCATCCCATCTGCAATATCTTTAGCTTTTAAAGATCTTGCATCTTGAGCTTTTAAATACTCAAGAATTTGCAGTCCAGTTTCAGTAAAAAGAGGTTTGTCAATATGCTTATCTTGCTGAGAACGAAGAATATCATAAAACTCCTTTACTTCATCTGGAATAACAACAGGTTCTTTACAATTAGCTACAAGCCAATCAAAATAATTTAAAAAGTTCTCACATTTATTCATATCATTTTCCTCTTTATTTTATATAAATATTATATCATATAAAATAAAGATTGTCAATCAGGAATAATATCATCAAAGATTACGGGGATCTTTTCCTTGACTTTATTCAACGCAATAATTGCCACTTCTCTCATTTGCGGATGTGCGGCTGAAGAGCAGCGGAGCTTGAAGAAGTGTCGCCACTCCCGCAAGTCTGCGGTCATAACAACCTCTGTCTTTAAACTATTAGGTAGAACTGCTCTTGCTTCTTGAGGAGTACATCCGGCAGAGAGCATATTAAAATATTCTTCTTCCGCGTTTTGGCAAGCATTATACCAATGATCGTAGGCTGGAATGCTCTTGATTAAGAAACAAGGTTCAATAACAGTAATTTCATTCCCAAAGCCATCCTTAGAATAATTACAATAACGCGTAGATTCTTGGCAATACGCTGCAATACGATGCCGCACAATTTCATGGCTTACGCCTCTATCGCAAATAAATTTAAGAGTAAAGGAACAGTGCTCAAGAACGGCTTCATGTCCTCTTTTGATAATATTCTAAACAAACTTTACTGCGCTATCTTCAGTAATTTTATCCTCGGACTTATAACATACTCTTCCGCACTATTCAATACGTTTAAGAATTGTATCTCCATCAAGAGGAGTAATAAGTTCAACATCTGGCTTAATAATTCTCATAATTATTCCTCACTTAAATTATATCCAATAAGCTGCATAGATGGATTGATTAATCTCAATAACATCTCTATTTCATCTATTACGATACTATCTGTCATTCCTCTGCTATGAGTTAAAAATTCAGAATAACTCATAAAACGAAGCCCAACTATCCCATAGCTTTCTGCTTTTTGCATCATGGAATAAGGATTGCTACATACAAAGATTGCATTGTTATCTTTTGCATATTGCATTAACTGTCTAGTTTTCCCTGTGCATCTATCACCGATAAGTCTAAACATTAGGCTCCTCCTTTTGTCCCATTTAAACCGAGATCTTTAGTCTTATAAAATTCAATCCAATATATTTCTCTCTCATTCAATTTATCTCTTGGAACTTCTTCTAATACTTCAAATATAAAATTATATATTCCAGATTTTTGCATAGTCTAATATAACTTATTAGTGGCTTTACCATAAATTAAGGCTGATTTAATATGCTATCTAAATCGCTCTTTTATATCAACAGATTGTCCTATATAAGACTTCCCAGTAGTTAAATCCGTGATTTTATAGATGCCACAATACTTAACTGATTTCGGAAATAAATGAGTCATTAATATATCATAGGCTGGCTTATAATAAACTTCCCATATAAGTTTATCTATACTTTCTTTCTTGGTAAATCTAGGCTATAACTCTCTCAACAATACAATATCGTTTATGTCAATTTCATCAAGAGCAAGACGATAATAATCTTGATTAGAATTAATTTCTTCCTATCTCTACTAAGCCTAAATGTAAGCTAACTATTTAGCCTATAACTAAGCTAATTTATCTGCTTCAATAGCAATTTTATCTGATAAATCTCGACTTTTAGCATCAAAAGTCAAAGATAATTGATTTTCTTTTTCTTCATATTGTTTTAGAAGTGCGGAGACGCGAGACTAGTAGTCTTCTTCAGCACGTTTTTGAGCGCTTTCCCGCATTTCATCTTGTGTTTTAATTAGAGACTAAAGGATATTATTTTCAGTTTGAATATTATTTTTTAACCCAGTTAATTTTTCTTCATTCTACTATAATTCTCTCTATATTGCTAAATTCTTTGCCTCTTGTTCTCTATTAAACTAAATAACTTCATATCTTTGTTTTTTGAGATAGCAGATATAGATTATTAACCCGATTATAGCTATTATTAATAATCCTATAATCATGGTTAAAAAATTCGGGAAGAGTTATCCTCTTCCCGATAATAATTACTCTTGTGCGTCGGGATCGAGATCAAGTCCCATTTGAGTAAGACGAAGATACTTTACCTTCTGATGGGAACCGTCTTCAAGAGTTACCTCATCGGGAATACGCTCACCATATCCCTTACGCTGAAATGCAGAAGTAAAAATACCATCAACCTGACGCTTCTCAAGTCCAAGAGCCTCAGCAACATCTGCGGCTGTCAAATTGCTGTCATTATTCTCCTTTAAATAATCTAAAACCTTACGAGTATTTTCTTTCATAGCTGCCATAGTAGACATTCTCCTTTAATATTATTATTTATTAGTTGCTAAATCTTGAACCATAGTATCAATTTCTAGCATGATGTTAATCCCATCATTTAACGCCATAATCTAATTTGTGATTTGAATGATACGATTATCAGCGCGGGATTTTTCTTCCTTAGAGGAAGATTCATTTTGATGAATTTGCTCGCATTCATAAAGCTCTTTAGCGAGTTTCTTCATTTGCTTTCGGGTCATAATCTTCTATCCTTTATCCCTGAATTACATAAGTAATTATAAAATAAAATTATTGTAGTGTCAAATAGATTTATTGGAAAATTTCATCTATAATGCAATCTCTTGCATCTTTATCTGCTCTCCAAGCCTTTAATACTGGATGTCTTAATGTATGCTCTTTTTTATCAATAGACATACAGTCAAGAGAAACAACTTTATTAAGATAATTCTGCGGATTCTCAGTCATATCGCGCTTCATATCGTCTGTTAATCCAGAGCTTACCGTACCTAATTCGATTAGCTCTCCTTGGTTGTCGTATGCACCGACTTTAATTGCGGTATTCCATCCATAAAAATAATAACGACTAATGGGTAAAGTTCTATATTCTGGAGATCTAATCGCTTTGTATGGACATACTTTTTCTTGTTCTACCCATACTCCATTTTCATTTTGTTTCTCTATCACCCAATATTCCCAAGTGTCTAATTCTTTACCTGTATATTCTTTAGTAGGAGGACAAAAACCCATACAGACTAAATCAATAGAATCCATTTGTTTTACTTTTACTGTAGACCAGGCAGGGCGTTTACCAGGAGCATATGGATAATCCTTTTTCTTTAAAACAACTCCTTCTCCACCAGACTTTAAAATTCTTGAAATCTCTTCTTCAAGATTTTCATCTACCTTTTGAGCGAGTCTAAGAAAATCATATTGAGATAGATTATGTTTATTCCACACGCCCGCCAGAATTTTATATCTATCTTCCGCACCTAAATTACTTAAATTGATATTATCATATTCAATAATATCGTGCAAATAATAATGAATAGGATTATTTTCTTGTCTCTTAATTGCAAGTTCTGGGAGGCATCCCATTACAGTAGTAACAGTTTTTGACGTACCACCAGGATAATAAATCTCTCCAATAAGAATAGTATTCTTAGGCATACAATCAAGAGCCTTCATGATATGAGGAACATTAGCTCCTTTTTCTGAAAGTAAACCAGTAGTTGTACTTGTATTACGAGAAAATAGATAACTATAATTATCTGTTTTTTCATATTCATACCAATATCCGTCAATCTTTTCTTCAAGGAAATAATCTCCAGATTGACAAATTTCAGAAAGCATAGATTCTTTACCCGCCGGTAATTTCCATACCTTCATAGCATCTATCATTTTAGCTTCAGGATACATTTATATAACTTTATCCTTTCTTTATCTCTTTATATTTATTATAATATAATATATAAGAAAAATCAACTAAAGATAAGAGTGGTTTAACCACTCTTATCTTTAAATCTTAGCTATCGAAATTACTTTCTCATTATTCTTCAACATGATATTACCAAGTGAAGTCCTATTCAAGATAGGCAACTCAGTTGCTTTTACTACAATAGAAGTTTTATCTCCAGAGATTAATAGCATACCATCATCTACTATTAATTCCGCTCCTGCAATAGGATTTTTATAACAAGAAAGACCTTTACCTCCACGATTTTGAATAGTAAACTCTTTTAATTCAGTTCTTTTCCCTAATCCATCAATAGAAACAATAGCCAGATAACCCGCGGGATTGGAGATAGGTAGAGCCGCAATAACTTGATCGTCTTCTGCTACATTCATACCTTTTACTCCTTGCGCAGTTCTTGAAGAGATCGGCATACCGACGGCCGCAAACCTAATAGACATTCCATTTTTTGTAACCAACATCATTTCCTCTTGATTGATAAATGTTACTGCAGCTAGTTCATCGCCTTCTTTAAACTTAATTGCAGTTACACCAGTTCTTTTCAAACTATTATATTCTTCAAGAGGAACCTTTTTGATTATACCTTTCTTTGTAGCGAAGAAGATAAATTTCTTATCATTGTCCGCAGATAAAGTAGTAAAAGCCATAGGCGTCTCTCCATCTTCAAATTCAATTAAACTTGATAATGGAGCTCCCGCGGACGCATTAGTTCCCTCTGGAATATTATCCACTAATAGTCTATACATCTTGCCTTTTGATGTAAATACCATAAGAACATCTTGTGTATTGGTCTTTTGAGAGAAGATAATCATATCGCTTCCTGTTTTGACGCCTGTGGTATTACGTTTTTGAGGTTTAAAACTCTTAGCATCAATACGTTTAATTGTATTTTTACTTGTTATAATAATTACGCAATCTTTAGGCTCAACTATAATAGGCTCTTTCTGTTTCTTCTCAATAGCAATCTGCGCTAATTCAGTAATTCTATCGTCGCCATATTTTTTAACAATGATATCGAGGCGCTCGCGCAACATAGCAATTTGCTTATCTCTACTATTTAAGATTTCCATAATATTCTCAATAGTAGATAACAACTCAGCTCTTTCGTTTTCAATTTCTACTTTTTCTAAGCTAGCTAATTTGCCAAGTTTCATATCAGTAATAGCCTTAGCTTGCTCTTCTGAAAAACCGTATTTTTCTTGTAAAGCCTTTTTAGCATTTGCAGTAGTATCAGAAGAACGAATAGTAGAAATTATATTTTCAATATCTTCGAGAGCTTTAAGTAATCCCTCTACTATATGTAATCTTGCTTTTGCTTTATTAAGATTGAAGTTATATTCTTTTACAATGCAAGAAAGATTATGTTTTACATAAACTTCAATACAATCTTTAAGATTTAATAGCTTTGGTTCTCCATCAACAAGAGCTACTTGATTATAAGAGAATGAAGTCTGTAAACTTGTTTCTGCGAATACAATAGAAATTATCTTTGCAATATTAGCGTCTTTCTTGCAACGGAGAACTATACGGACACTTTTCTTAGTAGTTTCATCTTTAATCTCTGAAACTCCATCAAGTTTCCCATCTATATCAGCAAGATCATTTAATTCTTGAACTACTTTCTCAACGGTTAAACCATAAGGGATTTCATTAAAGATAATATCATTTCCATCACATTCGTACTTTGCACGAATACGTACTGTTCCTTTTCCAGTAGACATGATTTTAGGAATATCATCTTTATTCAAAACTAATCCACCTGTGGGAAAGTCTGGACCAGGCAACATAGGTTCTTTCCCGTCAAGATAATCATTAATCGCGGTCGCCACTTCTCTCAAGTTATGAGGAGCCCAAGAACAAGCTAATGCAACGCCAATTCCGCTATTAGGATTACAAAGTAGATTAGGGAAAACTGCAGGAAGATTTACTGGTTCTTCTCTTGTTTCATCAAAGTTTGGAACAAAATCGACGCAATGCTTTTTTACTCCATCAAGAATACCATCTTCACTAATTTTAGCAAGACGACACTCTGTATAACGATAATGAGCAGGAGGATCTCCAATTTGATTTCCTCTATTTCCATGAAAGTCAATTAATGGGTATCTCATTATCCACGGCTGAGCTAAACGCACTAAAGCATCATATACTGCTGTATCGCCATGAGGATGCCATTTAGCTAGCATACTACCAACAATATTGGCGCACTTAACGTGCTTTTTATTAGAAGTATTACCATCATCCAAAGCGCAATATAAGATACGCTTATGAACGGGTTTTAATCCTGTTGTTGCGTCTGGAATAGATCGATCAGTATTAACTGCCATAGCATAGTTAATAAAATTTGTACCTAATTCATGAGTTAATTCAACTTGATTAGATGTCATATTGAGCCTCCTTTGCATGAGCAGTTATATACTCTTTGCGAGGAATAGCAGATGTACCCATTAAGTCATCAAAGAGTTTATTTGCTAATGTAATATCTTCTACTATTACTTGTTTAATAATTCTATTCTCAACAGAGGTTAAAGTATCCTCTGTTTCATCTACATCCATTTCTCCAAGGCCCTTAAGTCTTGAAACATCATAAGTAGAACCTTTATTCTTTTCTCTAAAAGATAATAAAGCTGCGTCATCCTTTAAATAAAGATGTTTACCTCGCATAGTTACACGATACAGAGGAGGAACACCGGCATACACATATCCATCAAGAATAAGTTCTGGACAGAAATTCCAAATAAATGTGTAGAATAGATTCTTGATATGTGCGCCATCAACATCGGCATCGCTCATAATAATAATCTTACCATATCGTAGATCTTCTTTTCGATAAGTAACTTTCATATTCTTGTAATCAATAGTAAGACCGAATGCCTCAATCATGGTCATAATCTCGGCGTTTTTCTGAATCTTATCAAGACTTGCTTTTTGGGTATTTAGAATTTTGCCACGCACGGGTAGAACTGCTTGAAATTCATTATTACGAGCAAGTTTAAGGTTACCGCTTGCAGAATCACCCTCAGTGATATAGATTTCGCACTTTGAACGATCTCGACTGTTGCAGTCAGCCAATTTGCTATCAAACTTGACAATCTTTTCTTTTTTCTTTTTGTCTACTCCACGTGCGGCGTCTCGAGCTTTACGAGCTGCTTCTCGTGCTTTGCGCGCGTTGAGCGCCTTGTCCGCAATTCCTTTAATTTCTTTTTCATTTGCTGCAAACCAATATTGAAGTTCTTCTGCTATTGCTTGAGTGAACGGCTTCATATCAAGTTTTGTAACACGAGATTTTACCTGTGCATCATACCCAACATTTGGTGCTGTAATATTAAAGACAAGATACATTCCTTCTTGACAATCATCACCTGTCAAGTTATCATCTTTTTCTTTTAGCCACCCTTTATCACGGAAGAACTTATTAAACTCTCTTGTCAAGAGGGTTTTAATTTGCGTAATATGTGGTCCAGCCTCAGTTAATCCAGTATTTACATATGGAACAATGGTTGAAGAATAATTATTTGTATAAGTTAGAGCTAAGTCTATCTTATTCTTACCTTCGGAAAAGTTAATTGAAAAACGATTTTTTATAATCTCTTTATCTTTAACTCCCTCGTCTAGTAGATCCATAAGACCATTTTTAGAGAAGAATTCAGTCTTGTTACCATTATCATCCAACTTAATAGTTAATCCTGGGCATAGACAAACGATAGTTTTAAATAGCTTCTTTAGTTTCTCAACTTCTGGCTTAGGATTAGTAAAGAACTCTTCACTTGCTTGCCATTGAACGAGGGTTCCAGAAGGATTTTCTTTATTATCCCACTTTCCCACATCACGTTTATCGAATACGCCTTCTTTAAACCAAAGGTGTTCATATTGCCCATCTCTATGGGTAACGACTTCAAGCCAGTGACTTAAATATGTTGTAATCTTGCTTCCGATACCAAAACTACCAAGAGATGTACCCTCATAAGTTCCATCTTCTCTATATTTACCAGATGTATTAAGCACACTAAAAGCAGCCTCTAAGATAGTTTTACCATCTTCTCTTACTGAATTAACCAAGAAACCTTGACCGTAATCTTCTACAATAACAGTAGTATCCTTAATTGTTACATCAATTAAATTTCCATGACCAAGACGAAATTCATCAACTGCATTAGAAATAATTTCTACTACAAGTTGAGTAGAGTAAGAACAATCTCCAGCATAAACTTGCGGACGTAGCCTTGTAAACTCTAACGGGTTTAATGATTCGATGCTCTTTTCATCATATAATTTTCCAGCCATTTAATCACCATACTCTCTTAAAACATCTTCTACGGAAATTTGTCCAGTGGCTAAACCATCAGCAAGTTCATTATAAAGTATTCCGTCATGACCTTTAATTTTCCGTAAGTCAATCTTAAATTCTTGTCTTAGCATATCATAAGTCTGAATTAAATCAAGGTTTTCGAGCTTTTTACCTCCAGCCCGCACCCATCCATTAGCCTTCCAACTATTTATCCAATTAGTAAAGCTATTCACGCAATATGAAGAATCGCTATAAACAATAGGAGCAAAGAAATCTCCTTCTCTAGCGCCATAATTCTCAAGCGCATAGATAATAGCAGACATCTCCATTCTATTGTTTGTAGTAGAACTATGTCTCTCTTGATAAGCAGCAATTACTTTATCATCTTCTACTACTATAACTCCAAAACCTCCTGGCCCTGGATTCCCTCGACATGAACCATCGACATACACAGTTATCATTTATACCATACCTTATTAAAGCCGCTTATAGAGTATATATCTTTATACTCCTCATAAACTTCTAATCGCTTTAATCCTTTCTATTTCTTTTCTTTTATTTCATTAAATATTCTTTGTTTATCATTAGAAAACGCGGACTATCCAGCAAAAGATCGAGCTTTAGTCAAATATTCTTTTGATTTTACATACTGGATTGCTTCAGGCATAATGTTTTTCCATGTATTTCCTTGCCAAACATGCTAAAATCCTCGTTTAGAGATTTTATTGCTAAATAAAGGAAAAACTTCACTAAGCATTTTGCCTTCTAATAACATTGTTCTTATACATATTACATCTTCCTTATTTAACTTTGAATTTCCATTTTCTTCCCCATATTTTACTGGTCCTCCATCTCCACCTGTAGTTTCATTATATCCTTTATTATAAGAGTTAAAATAACTAATCCAATAAATCTCTCTTTCATTTAAGTTAGCTGGATTTTCTACTTCTTCAAGTATTGAAAATTCAAAGTTCTCTATACCATACTTCCTAAAAGCTCTATGAATAGAATAATTATACTAAGGATTATGTTCAACTTTCGCTTCAGATTTATGAGCAATCCATCTTTGTTCAATATTTTTACTCTATCCAATATAATTTTTACCATTTATTTTATTGGTAATCTTATATATACCACAGCTCAATTAATCATTCCCTTTCTAATTTGGACTTTTTCATTTTCTGAATATATAATACCATATATTTTAAGAAAAATCAAACTACAAATAAATAAAAGGCTTAATGAGTATAAACTCATTAAGCCTTTTATTAAATGCCATAGTCTGTGTTTGGTTCATACTATGGAGTAGTCTAAGCGGTTTCATATACAATACCGCCTTTAGTATTTTCAGCCTAACTTTTTCTATAATAAAAAGCTTGACTAACTCCATATGCAGCCCATGGGAAACTTACCATAGCAGCTAGCCAAGGTAAAGTCCCTAGATAACCGTTTATAACGCAAAGGAAAGCAAGAATAATAAAAGAAACAGAAATAAACCAAATGAGCAACGATTCCTAGATCAATAGCCACTTAGAAAATTCCTGTTTTTTCTTTTTCTTTACCTGAATATATTCTTTCATGTTACTTCAACTTCTCATAAAAACGATTGAGAACAGTAATCATTTCTCCACGAGTCATAAATTTCTTAGGCATAAGATTACCACTATCATCGCCAACCATTAAGCCCATTGTCTGTCCCCAAGCTAAACCGGGTTGTTCCCATGTTGCAGGTTGCTTTGCCAATTCAGCAAGATAATTATTCATCATTTCATTAAATTTTTCCTGAGTCATATCTTCATCCTCCTCTACTCCATTCATGATATTATAGACATCAGTTCTAGCAGTAGCCATACTTTTTCCAAATTTTGGAAACCAATGATTTACATCGCCATGATTAGATCCTAATCCAAGACTATGACTATCAGCATGACATAAAATAGTAGGAACTGTAACTCCATTTAAAGTAGTAGTTCCTAATGGATTAATGTTATACATCTTACATAAATATGCAGTAATCTAGCAGGCCTCTTCATAAATCTTATTAAAATAATCTGCATTACTTAGATTATCTTCACAGATTTCAAACTGAATCCATCCATTATTACAAGATCCTTTTGAACCAGATCCACAGCCCCAAGGACGATAATTCCATGGCATAGTTTGAACAGTAGTTACAGTTCCATCTGCTAACTTACCAATCCAACAATTTAATCCAGCCTAAACGGAAACATGGTTCCAGTCATTGCCATTATTATTCTTACCTATTTTTTTAATTAAAGTAGCATAATTAGGATCATTCTCGCTAGGTTGCACATATCTTTTTAATGTAGGGTTATTGGCTCCAGTGCTATGCCATAAAATCCCTTTTACTTGCATTGTACGAGTTTGTTTATAGCAAGTGCTATTAGTCATCATACATTGAAGTGGCTTATTTGTATCGCTATATTTCATTCTATTACCTCCTTCAACTCTATTTGAAACATTAGCAAATTGATTATAATATTCTTGCCCATATTTTGCACGCTTCTGTTGAACTGCGGCGCCCTGGTCAGCCGGTCGTTCAAACTAGAGTAATACTGCTGTTGAAGCGGTAGTAACAGAAGTTGTAGTCTTTAAAGTTTGAACTAAACTAGGATAACTTGTAGTTAATTCCTAATAAAGAAAATCTAATTGTGCGTTTAGATCTCCAATTGACTTACCTCGACTTTGACAGAACTAAAGAAGATTCTATTTGCGGCTCCAGAAAGTCCATTGAGCTAAGCCATATCCAGCACTATCTTTAACAAAATTTTTATAGGTGTCATTATCTACAGCAGAAGTATACTGAGAATCTGTCATACCTAATTTCTTTTCATAAGAATTTTGTAAGTTAGTTGGAATAAGCCCACTTTCCGCGTATAGATTCCCCATAAGACCTGCAGTCCCGCAATCACTAAACCCTTTTGATTTAAAATAATTCCATATTATTTGCGCGTTTGTACTCATTCTCAACCTCCATGAAAAAAGGAGAGAATCTAAAATTCTCTCCTTAAATACTCTCCGCTATTTTCGCAATTCTAGATCTATAGATATTACGAAGTTCGATTTCTCCGTAAATATCATGTCCTCTATAAACCTTAGAAACTCGTTTCATACCATTATTATTACCAGCAAAGTGAATATCATCAACTTGAGTCTTTTCATCTCCGTCAATGATACATACGCAATCTTCGCCAACTCTCTATAATGCGAGTTTAATTAATGGCCGGTCTAAGTTCTAAGCCTCAGAAATATAGATACCTGCTTTCATTCCAGAAGTATCATATCCTCTAATATCACTCATTGGTAAAAGCACTAATTTATTTTCTTCAATAAGCTATTCTACTCCATCTCGTCCTCCGAATTTTGAAATCAATAGATTTCCAATCTAGGAGTCTAATAGCTTTTCATCTCTTGTTCCAGGTAAATAACCTAATTTAGCGCTGTTTGCAGTAGCTACAGTATTGCAGAATACTATAATTCTATCAAGATCTCCTCTATCTAACTTAGACATTAAATAAGCTAGACTAATAATAGTTTTTCCAGATCCAGCAGGACCTTTAATCAAAGTAATTTTATTATTAGCTAGACTATCAAAGAGAAGTTTTTGATATACATCTCCATGGTATGGCTTTATATTACCAAACCATACTGAATTAAAATCATTATAATTTAAATATCTATGATCGCTACCAGTCCACACTCTCAAATCTACAATTTGACCGTTAGAATCTCTAATAATCAAATATTCGTTTATATAAAGATTATAATGATTGAAATTCGGATCTTGATAGAATGCAGCTAAAGTATCATCATCTGCGCTTACTTCTTTGTAACCTTTGTAATTATCAGTATCTTCCTATACACTCTCGATCATGCTTGATCCAAAGAATAAATTAGCAATGTGCTTTAAACTTAAATCATTGGTTACAAAGATTACTTCATCTACTCGTATATTATTATTGTACCATATTGCATCAGATAAAATCCTTGTATCATCTGTTACATCAAGCATCATTTTTGAAATTTCTTCCTCATAATCTACTTGGTGTACTACAACATCATACATATCTGGATGATTCTCAAATAAATGCAATAATAGTCGAGCAGAATACTTTATATCTGGATCTTTGTTGCTTGCAGTCTTTATTCTTTCAAGTTCTTTAAAAGTAATAGAAGATACTACAAATTTTTCTTCTCTATCGAACAAGCTCTCTCCTGCCAATAAAAGAGAACAAGTATCATAGAACCGAATATCTTTATCCATAATCTTCCTCTTCCTCTTCTGACGTAGTAGCAAAGCCAATAACTCTAGTATGAGTTTCTTGCGTAGTGTTATTTAACTCATTAATTCTAATGTTACACTCTACTATTTTTACGCTTAATTTAGCCTTTAAAAATTCTATGAAAGTAGATATAAGTTCACTTAATCCCATGAGTACAGAGAGTCCTACTGTACCAATGAGAAAGCCAACTAATAAATAATAAATCAAATTATACCACCTTCTTCTTTATATTTAACAATAGAAGAAGATAAATTAATTAGTATTGCCCTCGCGGAAATTTCTTACTATAGAGAGGGCTTTTTCTTGATTTTCAAGGTAGGTATTTAAGTTTGATTTTTCTTTTTCTAATGCCTTTTTAAGTGCGGAAATGCGAGATATATAGCGCGTTATAGCATGATAGAAATTGCCAGTGGGGTCCACTTCCGCGGGACCTACTTTTCCGTACTTCGTTGCCTCTTGATAAAAGTCATACCTATATTCCATTTCTTTCCGAGATTTCTTAATCTCGTAATTCATAGCATTCATTCTTGCTCTTGATAAAGCAATATTTCTTCCTATTCTTGGTGAATAGAAATCTTTATCTTTAGGCTATAAATATGCGCGTCCTGCAAATTTTTTACCATCATATTTAATATACAAATGATAGCCGTTTCTTATTTTACTATGAAATTCATGTGTTATTGGAGCTTTATATATAGCAGTTACTACACTCATTATAAGTTTCTCCTAATCTTTTAAATCTTATATTTAGATTATATCATTTATTTATAGAAAAATCAATTATTTTAAGTATTTTGAAGAAAAAATTGCTGGGCCTATGCGCACTGAAACTCGGAACAGCACGAGACTGGGTATAAAAAAAAGACCTCTAACCAATATGATTAGAGGTCTAATAAATTAATTATTGTTTGGATGTATTATAAAGGTACTCGTTTCTAATAGCAAATCTTTAAGTTCTATATCTTGATAATGCGTATATGGAATGCGAATTATTGGGATGTTATTATCGAAGCAATAGTTATTCTTTTCAGTATCTCGAATTTGTTGACTTTCTTTTGTATAAATTTCATTTCCCCATTTGCTATCCTAGAAATGCTATTTTCCATCATATTCTATAACATATTTATCCTATATAAAGAAGTCATATCGAAATAATGTGCCATAAAAAATTTTTTCTTTAACAAAAGGAATTTTAGCATCTCGTAGTATTTCTGCAATCTTTTGCTCACCTAGAGATTTTATACATCCACAGCTTTTTGTATTTTCTTGTTGTAAAGAATTACCAGACACAATAATGGTATTTCCACAATCGCATTTGCACTTCCAATAACTTTTTGTTGATCCGTTTGGATTTTTCTTAGTGCCATTAAATTCTATTACTGTTAATAATCCAAACTTCTATCCAACAAGATTTTTTAAATTATCATGTCCAGTTTTCTTTGCCGCTTCTTTTTGTAAGCATCCACAGCTCTTTTTATGGCCAGATTTAAGGTCTGCGCTAGACGCATAAGTTTCATTTCCACAAGAGCATTTACATCTCCAAATAACTCCACCTCTATGATCTCGTTGCTTTGTTTCTTCCAAGACGGTTAATTGATTAAATTGCTAACCAACTAAATTTATTTTTTTACCCAATTCAATCACCTCTAATATTAGTAAATGTTAGAGTAGATAAATTAAATCAATTTGTAAAATTTTTTATATCATTGATAATGTTGTCTAGTAAAACTGGATAGCTATTATGGGCATCAACTTCACAATGATAAATAATTCCTTTGTCCATATCAACAAAAGGATTAGTAGTATGAGTATGTCCGCAAAGATTTATAATTTTATTTTTTAGAGGTTTATTTAAATCATCAAGATTACCAGTTAAAGTGGGGAAATGAGACATATAGAAGTGATATTTCTTGTATTTAAGAGCAATAGCCCAAGCAGTTTCCATCACATTAGGAAGCTTGGCATACATTTTCTTGCGGCTATCCGTACAGTGGTTTCCAAAAGCAATGTGGAGTTTTCCATTCATAGAGGAAATAAACTCCTTATTTCTCTCAAGACTGTCTACTCCACCGAGGCAGAGGTCCCCAAGAACATATACATCATCTTCTGGAGTGACAATAGAGTTATGCCTCTCGATAAGAGCAACATTCATCTCTTCAACAGAGTTGAATCCACGAGATTTATAGACAAATTCACGGTCATGCGAGAAGTGCCAATCGGAGGTTACGAAAATCATTTATCTCCCTCCTCCATGCTATGATGGTTAATTTTTACATCCTTAAAGCCATACTTATAGAGTTCAAATTCCGCAGGAGTGGGAGGTCTATAGCCTCTATACATCTTCTCAATTGCGGAATCAGGCACTCTGGCAAATCCTTCACGCATAGCATTACGAGCTAAACAGGTCGCCTTTCCGCAATCACAAACTTCAAAAGTAAGTCTTGTTCTGCCGTCCGGCCGCAATCTGCTCAACAGCTTTGTTCTTGATCCCTGAGAGATATGAGTGGCGTCGACAAATACATAGTCAATACCAACCTCAAGGCACTCATTAATCTGGCGAATAAACTCTTCAAAAACTTCATCTTCACGACTAAAATATTCGCCATCTCCAATAAAGGACTTTCTTACTTCGTCACGGGAGATAATAGCAGTATGAAAGCCATCGGCCTCAAGATACTGAGCTTCCTTATTGGCCCAAGTAGATTTTCCACTTCCGGGAACACCAACCATGACTTTAACTTCAAGAGTCATACTATATCTCTCCTTTCAATCTTATATATTTATTATATAATAAATTATTTATTTTTTCAAATAGAGAAAATATGTTCATCAAAGGTATCTAAGTCCAAAAGCACCGTTTTACCAGTAAAGAAGGCGCCGCAATCAATATTTACCTTATGATTATTGCAATACCAGAAAGCGCCGTCTTCATAACTACTTTCGCTTGCTCCAAACCATTTAATTAAATCAGGACATCTTTCAATCAGAAGAGGAATAGGAGTATGTCCATGCACGCAGATAGCATTATCTTCTAAGCTATCATCATAGAAATGGTCTCTATCCCACAGTAAATCAGCCTCAACAGGCATATCATACCCAGGAGTAAATCCCGCATGGCAAAGCATAATTTTAATACCATCTTTATTCTTATACTCAGCATAGGTAGGCAATTCTTTTAAATACTTCTTCCAGCCTAACTTCGCTCCGCAAGCAAGCCACATCTCAAAAGTATTTCCTCCTCCATTTGCGGCAAGGAGATCAAAAGCCCTACCATATGACTCGTATTTAGCATATTCATCTATAGCTTTTACAAGCATATCTTCATGGTTGCCTTTAATATAGATAAACTGAGGGTCGGATGCAACAGCATGAATAGTTTCCCAAGACGCCGGTCCCCGATCGCCGCAGTCTCCGAGACAATAAACTTTATCTTCGGGTTTTAAGAAATTTTTAATCTGTTTGTATAAATTAAACATACCGTGTAAATCAGATACAGCATATACGCTCATATTATTCACCCTCCTTCAAAACAAGAAATCCACGAATATAAGAAGTGTCTTTAAGATTAGTTAATGTATCCCAGAGCTTCTTATATTCATCTTCGGTCATATCTTCTTTAATTTTAGATTTATCATGATTAGGGCCTACAAAAATATAACCTTTTAACTTCATATCTTTCATATCCTTTCTTTATTATATTATATCATAAATAATTATAAAAATAAAGAGAGCCATAAGGCTCTCTTTAAATATCATCATAGCGAGAATGTTTATTGAAATTTGGACAAGTAGGCATTCTTCTAATCTTGTGAAGATTTCTTTTATGTCTTTCCTCGATATTCTTATAAATATCATAGTCTGGATAAATACCATCATTCAAGTATCTATCCAGCTGTTCGTATGTAAACCCTAGATTATCTTCATCTGTCAATCCACTTAATCCATCTTCTGGAACTTTATCAATGAACTCAGATGGAATATCAAGATACCTCCCAATCTCTTTTACTTCTCGAACAGTGTAATTTGCAAAGATAGAGAAGTCTCCCGCAGAATCTCCAAATTTTGTAGAATAACCTACATAATCTTCACTCTTATTGCAAGTATTAACAACTCTACCATGCCGGGCCGCCGCAATCGCATATAGAATAGACATTCTTACTCTTGCTGGAGTATTACTTTTTACGGCTTGATTATCACGAATATTATCAGGCAGATTAGAGTAAAGAGCATCGCAAGTAGAACCAATGTTTATTTCATAAACCTCTTTAATGTCAAGGTATTTAATAACTTTATTTGCTACCTCAATATCATGTTGAAACCCTTGAGGCATCTTTACCGCGATAACTCTCTCCGGCCCAAGCGCTTCACATAAAAGGGTTGCCGCAATTGTAGAGTCTTTACCACCAGAAATACCGATAACGGCCTTGCAATCTGGACCGTTTTCAACAAAGTATTCTTTAATCCAATTAGTAATTCGAATAATGGTATTATCAATCACAGAATTTCTCTCCCATCAATCTCTCTCGAATAGTCTCAATAGTTTCTACACTATCGCTACAAAATTTTCCATTCTTGACCTTAAATCTCATCACATTATTTTTATATCCAATGGCTTCTTTGAGAGTAAGATTTTCAACTAAGCAATAATCTCCATTATATGCTTTAAAGATAGCTACACAGCCACGAGGAGACTTCTTACCTGGATCAGTTTTAGGCATTTTATAAATCTGAATTTCATCATTGTCAAGAATACAATCTGTAGCTTTAATAGCGTAACCTCTAGTATCACGAGTAACATACTGATAGGTGTAAGCTCCAATACCAAAGCAAAGATTAGACACAGAGATATTATTATTAACACACCAAGAGCAAACTTTCTGAGTAATCTCAGAAGTAATAGCATCTCCATAAATCATGCGAATATAAGGAGGAAGCTCCAAATAACCTTTATTATTAGATTTACTTCCAAAGGTATCAATCAATAGGAAGATAGTTCCTTCAAATTCTGGCGTACCTGGCTCTGCATCAGGGTCGCCGCAGATAATCTTTACGGGGTCTCCGCTATCAGGCCGCACAGAAAAACATCCATCTCTTGCTGCAATAACATCATGCAACATAGGAAGAACCTTAGATACAATGCCCCAATAATCATATGTGTCTGATACATAAGTCATAGTCCCAGTGGGTTGAACTTCAGTGCAGAGATAATTTATAAAGAGCATTTCCGCAATAAGGTTAATATCCCAATTATCAAAAGCCGCCTTAGAGAAAAGATAACGCTCAATTGCAGTTAGGTCCCCATTGGTAATCTTCTGTTTCATCCAAGCTACACCCTGTTCAACAACAGAGTGCTCAAGAGAAGGAGTTCCCATCATAGGAGGGTTATTTTCAAGATCTGCTCCATAATATTTCTCAAGGAGAAGATTAGAGCCAATAGTTGCAGTTCTATCAAAAGAAAGAGCATGCGCGGCTCCTGAGATATAACCCGCCTCAAGACTTGTGTGTCCGCGCAGAGAGAAGTCGCCGCACATATGCGGGAGAGCAGACATATCGTCACAACTAGTCCTGACATAAGGCTCAATCAACTTACGACGATAAAAAGCTGTCGTAGCAGAAGTAGAAGGAAGCCAGTTATTAGCGCTCCACTGATCTTCAATAAACTGGGGAAGCCACGCAAAATCTTTGTGAGTAGAGAAAATCACATGGTCAGGAATACCAACGGGGAGAAGAGTACCTTCTGGCACTCCCATAATAGAAATAGGCAGATAACCAAGCTTATGCAGTTCTTTAAACTTGGTAAAGTCTGCATAATCGGGGTGGAAGGTATTCTTAATTACATGATTCCACTCCTGTTCAAGAAGCTCAATGGGCTGGTCAAAAAATTCTGTCTGCCAAAACATAAGAAGTTTCTGAATAGTATATTGATGACCAAAGATTATGGTCTTAGGACAATCTGGATGATGCTTATAGCTACGAGCTGTCCAAGTGGAATAAACCATTGAAGCAGACTTTGGCTGCATTTTAATGGCATGACCAACCTTGTAGTAGTCAGCTGCGAACATAGGAAAGAAACTCATAAAATCTTCCTTTCTTCATTTCTTATATATATTATATCATATATTTTTATAAAAATAAAAAGCCCTCATTAAGAGAGCTTTAAACATTTTAAATCTCGGTGGTTTTCTTCATCTTTGCAAAACCGATAAATCCAAGAATAATTGCAACGATAAATCCAAATCCCCAGGTAATACCCAGCAGCAAAGATACACATTCACAAATTAAGCCAGCAAGAACAAGTCCTCGCTTATATACAAAGCCGCCGATAGTATGAAGAATAGCTCCTACACTAGAAACAATAAGATAGGGCATCAGTAGAGTCATGCCAATTGCCGTTCCAAGTCCTTCGGCTGCCTCCATTGAAGCAATAGAAAATCCAGCAGATGTCATAGCGGCGATTCCAACAATCATCCAAATAATAGCAACTGCAACGCTAATAATCAAACAAATATTCTTATTCTTAATCATTTTATTTAAACCTTCCTTTAATTCAAAATATCTCCAACAATAGCACTGACAATCTTCATATCAGCCTTACCTTTAAGTTCCGCGGAAATGGACCTCATAAGCGCACCACGGTTTGCTTTAACGAGCTCTATACCTTGCGCTCCCGCGATTTCCTTAACTCTATTTGCTATTGATTCTTTATCTGTAATTAACTGCGGAGCGTACTGTTTTACAATCTCCATATCTGCTTTATACTGCTTGAGTTTATCCTCATAAGAGCTAGGACAAGTATCAATCATTTCTTGGACTGTTTTTTGATATTTGATAAGAGTTTCATCAACCAACTGCTCAGTGATTTCAACTCTACCTTTAGAAGTAATAGATGCCTTTTGACAAGCATCTATCATATCGCTTAAAACTCTTTTTGTTTCAACATCTCTAGCTTTCGTTGCAGCAATTTTTGCTGACTGAAGCATTTCAAGTGTCATCGAACAATCTCTACCTTTCTTCTAATATCCCACTCCGGCTTGAAGATGCTATCAGTAGTAAAGATTTTCTTTACCACGTCTTGATTATACATATTTCCTTCAACCATAGTATGCTCAGCGTGGGTAATATATAGATAGATATTCTTTGCTCCGGCTTCCTTTAGTGCATTAGCCGCATGATAGAAGGTTCCTCCACGAGAGCAAATGTCATCTACAATAAGAACGGTTTTATCTTTAACCAATTCACCATTCATTAACTGCAAGCCTAGAATTTTCCCAGTAGACCAATCTCTTTTCTTAATCCCAAAAGCATAAGGGAGATTAAGGTCATTGGAATATCTTTTCATAGCTCCTTCATCAGGGAAGAATAGAATCGGCTCTTCTTTTTCATAGTAGCTTACTCTGTCAATAGTTTCTTTAATTTCTCCAATAGGGTCAAGATCCATAACTCTATCAAGCAAAGCTAAAGACACATTGGAGTGAGCATCCTGCACGATAACTTTATCAAAATGGAGGTCGTTAATCACTTTGCAAAAATATTTAAGAGTAAATACATCCTCAAGCTTTTGAACTCTATCCATTCTTGCATGAGGTATATACGGCATATCAAGCGTTACAGGCAAATCTTCAAAATGGCCTTTTACGCAAATCAAGGTAAAAAGTTCTGCATCGTTCTCATAATTCCAAACAATAGTATCGTAATCAAAGTAGTTAGGAGGCATATTAATATGAAGTGTGCCATCTGGAAAATGGTTCTGTTCAATCACTTCAGACCAACGACTTTCGGCATCAAGTAAGCTAATCATATCTTAATCCTCCACATCAATCTGCTGAGCTTTAAAGATAGTTAAAGCCGCATTATGAGATTCAGGCGTTACTCCTGCACACGCATTAGCATGAACTACAATTCTAGTATTCGGCATTGCCGCACGAAGCATAACTGCATTAGCCATTACGCAAATATCAGTGCAAAAACCACAAATATGGATTTCAATATCACGCTGCGTCTCACCAAATTTATCATATACCTCATTTACAAGATCCGCACTACCGAAGGTATCTTTCTTATAGAAGCTATAACGATTACCAAGAGTAATAAGGATACGAGAATCCATACACCATCCAGGCTCTGTATCAATACAATGCTTAACAGGAAGCTTTTCTCCTTCAAGAGTATTTAGATAATTGTCTTGGTGAGTATCCATAGTACAGATAATATCATCCCATTTATTATCTTTAATAAGATTTATGATATTCGGAACCGCAGCATTAGCTTCCTGAGTACCGAGAACTCCGGTAATAAAATCATTTTGTGCATCTACAATAACAAGAAGTTTATACATATTATAACTCCTTTCTCTTATATAAATATTATATCATATTTTATTATAAAATTAAAGGAGAGATATGACTCTCCTTTAATTCAAGATTTAACGAGAAATTTTTCGTCTGTTAGCAGGTCTAAAGTTATTGTATCTCTATATTCATACGGAATACGATATAAAGGGATATTGTGAGATAGACAATATTGATTTTTTTCCTAATCCCTTTTTAAAGCTGCTTGAAATTCTTCTTCTGTCTGACCCCAATTATTTGCATATTCAAAATGCTATCTTCCATCAAATTCAATCAGATAACAAAGTTTATTATTTTGAAAAACAGCAAAATCAAATCTTAATTTAGGTAAATCGGAGAAAATGTATTCTGTAGCGTAGGAGAGGTGCGCATTATCTAAAATTTTTCTAATATTCTACTCTCCTATAGATCTAGTGCATCCACAGCTTTTTGTAATCCCTTGCTTCAAGGCTGTACCAGCCACTACAGTAATATTACCACAATCACATTTACACTTCCATTTCATGTGATTTTCACCTATTGGTGAAACACGTTCTAATACGGTTAATTTTCCAAATTTCTAACCTATTAAATCTTTAGTCTTCATTTGACTTATTAACTTTTTATGGTAACATCCACAACTTACTACTTTTCCAGTTTTTAAATTTGTGCCAAGTATTTCCTTTTCTGTTCCGCAGTCGCATTTACAAAGCCAGTTAGAGTGACCATTTTTAGATGGTCTTCTTTCTATTACTGTCAATAGCCCAAAACGCTATCCAATTAAATTGTCAGGTTTCATATAATTATCACCTCATACTATATATTTTTCAATATAGTATGAGGTTTACTATAATCCTATTAACTGTTATTGTCCAAAATATCTTCAGCCTCTTCCATATCGGGAGCATTAGCTTGCTCTTTGATAATTCCTTCTAGGACTTTAAATTCATAGGTCTTGCTTTTGTATGCGGTAAAAGTTCGACGATTAACGATACGAATTACAACTCCTTCTTTGATATGGGTAAGTCCAATGGGATCAGTAAGATCTTCAAAATACTTATTAATTCTATTTTGAAGATCCTCTACGGTAGTAAATTCAAAATCCTCAACAATAGGAACTCGCTTTACTCCCGCTTTTTTACACCATTCAGTAATTTCATCTGGAGTCCACTCTTTTGCACCATTCTCAGAAGTAATTCTATATACATACATTTCTGACTGACCGGGCTCACATCCGTAAGAAAAAATAGTGCGAGAACCATATTTTTTCACAAAGTCCTTATCGTTAATTTTCTTGTTGTCAGCAATGGGCATAATTGTATCTGCATCGCCAGAACCATAATAACCTACAACTTCATAGAAGACTTCCATGTTTTCCTCAACGAAAGGTCTAATTTTTTCATGATGCGGCATACGGAACTGGTCATTTCCATAGTATCCCTGAGAGTTTTCAGTAACAACACAGCGTCGAGTTCCAAGAACATAAGCCTGTTTAGTGCGTTTCTTCATATGGAACAAACGACGGAAGAAACCATTAGGAAGTTCTGCATAAGTATTCATAGAACGCTGAGAAGTTCCGTGCATTTTAAGGGTCATGTTAAGCATATCGCCGGGGCGGAACTTATCAAGATTATATGCAAGCTGCTCTGTATCAGTGTGCATAGAGAACTCAGGATAAGTAATTCCCTCAGCTTTACGGCCCTTGTAAGAAGTTTTACTATAATTGATAGAACCATTCTTGCGCTTAGGAATATACTTGCAACAAAATTCTTTGTCGTTGATGGTATTTACTTTATCTCCATCTTTCCAACCCTGATCGCCAAATTTCTCATAAACTTTATCAAGAGCAATTACGACACCAGAACTTTGATTTCCACGGAGTTTAATAGCACGGATATGCGAGTTATTCTCAATGTAACCACCTTGAGAGGTTCCATCTAAGTTCTTTCGATATAGATTAAAAGCATCTCCAAACCATCTTTCGATTTCTCCATCGGTTGGCAAATATAAAATCAGTTCATTTTCCTTCATTCCGGGGCCAACAATAACGCCTTCATTAAAACAGTCAGCCAACCACAGATTATCTGAATTGGGGTCTTTATGAAGATTATTCAGTCTAGTTACTAGTGCATAATAAGCCATTTAATCTCTGCTCCTCCTTTTTATCAATTCTTTTATATATAAATCCTTTATAACTACTTCTTTGCCCATTCAAAACTCGGTATATTGCTTTATCAGTTTTTGCTTCCGGACAAAATTCTCTATACGCGGCGACAGCAGTTGGGAAAATAGCTAATAATTGTCCATCTTTGTTATATTTAGCCACAGGCTATCTTCTAGACTCTAAAATTTTTTTCATCGCCTCATCTCTATGTCCATCTTGATAAGCCTATTTTAATTTTTGACTTCTTTCATCTCGCAATTTGGGATTATCTATAAATTTTTGTTTTAATGAATTGCTTATTTTTTCATTTCTTTCTTGTGTATAAATGCGATTTTTTGCGGCTTGAACCATATGTTCTCTGTATTTTGGGTCTTCCCATAGGGTTTTAATAGATTTTCCAATTTGCGCCCTAATTTCCTCTGTCTAATAATTTCCGCCGGGAGAAACATTGTAACCAAAATTACTATCTAATAAATTTAACTCTTTTATTGTATCTATCTCTTTTTGTTTAATTAGCTCTTCATCTTCAGATTCAAGAATTATTTGTTTGATTACGTTCTCCCATCCATATTTTTCTATTGCATAACCAACTCTCTATCCCTTATATCTTCCCTAAGCTCTTTGTTCAATAGAATTTTTAGTAATGCCGCAATATTTTTTCCCGTTAGGAAAAGTGTATAAATAACAAATCATCTAAATAACCTCCTAAATTCTTATGTTTATATTAAGAGTTCCGAATAGGTTATTTAGAAGTTTTGTCCAAATTCTTATTGGCTAGATTAACCGATCTTTAAGCGGTTTCCGCACTCCCTTACCACTCATAATATCTGTCATGTTCAGGATCTTCTTCTATTGTTGTAACCATATAAGAAATCCAGCTTTCAACTTCTTCCATATACATAGATTCAATTTCTTCCCAATCTTCATTGGAAAGTTCATCAAATTCGATTCCATTCTCTTCGCAGTAATCTTCAGCAATTTCATCTTCGCAAAGAATACCATGATAGCCTTCATAAGACTGATATTCTTCAATCGCTAGCTGGCGTGCAGCGGATTCAGCATCTTCTTTAGTATCAAAATCTTCAGTGCAGTGGTATTGATAACCGCCAAATCCACCACCAAGTCCTGCATATAGATTATATTTAGCCATTTACTCGCCTCCAACCCATTCCATAATAATGATTGCCACTTTTAATAGCTTTTTCGATATTCTTCATTGTATTTTCAAGATTAAAAATCTTATAAGCCTCAGGTCCGCGCTTATTCTCTTTAAGCCATAATGCGGCAGCTTCAACACTGGTAAAAGTATTTGTAGCTCGCCTCTTAGAATTGACAATGCAAATAGTTCCAGCAGGATAACCAGCATTATTCCATTTGGGAGCAAAGACAATCTCTTTATTAGTCGTCTTTTTCTTCCAATCAGCAAACATTTCATCAAGAGTCTCTCTTGATGTATTACTTATAAAATCATATACTTCCTTTAGCAGAACTGCATCATCTAAAGAATTATGATTTTGTTCAGCAGAAGGGTTAAATCTTTTAAGAGTATTTAAAAGGCTATGATTATCTGCCCACTTCAACTCTTTTTTACACATCTTAGCATAATCTCGATAGTTGCCACAGATATATCCTAATGCCATTTTTGCTTTAAGAGTAGTTGCATGACAAGAAGTATGTCGAACATAATCTCCATCAGAACCTCCCCATACAAAAAATTCGGGAATATCATCTGGATTTTCAAACAACCAATCATAGAACCTAGAGAATACGGCATCAGCAGACATGGCACTATCAATCATCTCTGCTGTAATACCAGTGAGATTAGTAATGAAAGGAGTAATTTTACCTTTCTTTGGGGCTACGAGTGCGTAAAAAGTTTGACCATCCTCTCTAATACATCCAACGGAAATAATCTCCTGCGAAAACTGTGTAGCCTCAAAATCAATAAAATACTTCATTACTAATCTCCCTTCTTAATAATTCTGAAATTCCATAGTGCAAGGAATAATCTTCTGTTTCTGCTCGAATTGATCCCAGATTACTTCATCTCTTGAAACAATTACTTTCATAGGTTGGCTTTGAGAAGCAATTTGCTGAACAGTTTGAAGAAACTTCATTATAATAAACTCTTGAGGAGCCACCATCTGCCATCGTCTGATAGGCTGTTCACCGAGGTAAACTGTAAACATTACATCAAATGTCTGCATCGTTTTCCTCCTCAACATCATAGCCCTGTTCAACCATCTTTGAAACGGCTTTATAAACCATGCGCCCAAGAGACTTAGACTTAGCCTTCCGCACAAGTCCCATTTCAATCAAATGACCAATTACACGAGCCATCTTCTGAGTGGTGATAGGAGCCAGAATAAAATCTCTGCTTTTAATTTCATCAATAGTCAATGCTTCATCGCTATCGGCAAGAATACTAAGAGTCCGCATCCGCAGTTCTCCCTCTTTTTCAACCGACATCTTTCTTCCAGTGGAACGTCCGGGCATCTTACTTTACCTCCTTATAGGAAATAACCCTGATATTTTCAAGTTTTTCTGTAAAGGAAGTTTTGCCATTATAGATAACTGCAATCTTATTCTTGCGGTCAACACCAACAACCTTACCATCACGACCATTCAAGGTCTTTACGATTGTTCCTTCGCATACATAAGGCATCATATGAATTACTTCCTTTCTTAACTTTCTATATATATTATATCATATAAAAATAAAAAAATAAAGAAGATGATAGTGTTTAGTTATCATCTTCTTTATCATAGTTAGGGTCTTTCGTATAATAATATGGAAGTTCTTTTCCACTAGTCCATACATCGTAAATTTCATCAATAGAAACAATATCATGGTAGAACATTTCTACTCCAGGCCGAACAGCTCTATCATCGTGGAAATGTGAAAAACACCAAACATTCCAAGTTACTTGTTTGCGGAAGTCGTCTAACCAGCGCTCCATAGTATTATCCACCGTGCTTTGATCAAGACCTTGGAGAAACAAATCGAATGGTTGCCATGAATATGGACAAGTATGAGTAAGAATAAAATCGAAATGTTTACCTTTAAATCTTTCGGTAATATCAACCATTTCTTCTTGAGTTAGCTGTTCATCTTTAAACCATCCAGTCCATTTAGAACCTTGCGGAAAGCGAGATAGTCGATACCACTTATCTACACTATATGCTCCACCAATGACGAGAGTTGGGTGCATATTAAAAAGATAGACATGACCATCCATCAAATATCTAATATTAGGATATTGAGGTTCATAGTAAACAGTTCCATCAATATTCTCGTCATATAATTCTTCCATAGTAGGAATATTTTCCGGGCGCTCTTCATGATTACCTCTAACGCAGTAAATTGTATAACCCGTTGCGTTAATGTTTTTCTTGTTCTTGGCATCTGTCTTATTAAGATAGAAGTTTATTCCTGCATCACCAAGAATAATAAGAGCTGTTTCTTCTGGAACATATTTATTCTCTATATGAGATAACCGTTCCATTACTCGGCCATGTGTGTCGCCGGTAATCAAGAAGTTTTTAATCATCTTCATTTAACTCCTGTTCTACTCTATCAACTTCGCTTAAAATTGCATTAAGGATTAGAACAATAGCTCCCATATCAGTGAAAGTATTTGTCAAATAATTAGTCAATGCCGGCAATTTACCATTAATCTCAGCAAGACTTTCTCTACTAATAGTCACTTCCATTTACCCTAATTCTCCCTTCACAGCAATTCTCATAATTTCATATTGCACATCATCAAGAAGCTCATTTACTTCTGGGTCTTCCTCATTAGGATAGATAGAATATGCGTACTCTGCCATTTCTTCTACGTGAACCTTAGCTTTATCCGCGATAGATCTAGCGTCCGCAAGTGAATATTTACCCATCTTAATCTCGATTAGCTCTTGTTTCATTGGGCCGGGATCTAAGCAACTTTCATAGCTTTCTCCATTGATATATCGACCAAGATAATCTTCTACTCGAACAAGGTGATGAAGTTGTTTTGGGTCGTATCCGTATTTCTTTAGAACTTCAATTTTGCTCGGATATTCATGTTCCATAGCATGATACTTTTCAAGAGCAATTCCTTTCATACTCTGAACAGAACGATAAGGATTAAAATGAGTAATTGCTTCTCTTGATTCTACTAAACGATTCCACTGTTTTTCATAGATGGGATTAACAATAGCAAAGTCTGTATAAAGAATTTCAAGGAAGTTTAAGTTTTGTTTGCGGAATGTCTGAATGTAGAGGCGAATATCCTTGAAGTCAATATGCTCTTCATTAGCCCTAATGTGAGTAGTGCTAACTGGTTTACGGTTCATAGCAATATCTCTAAAGGTAGGAGTTACAATTAACTTAGTGTCAACATCGGATTGCGGAGTTGCGAGTCCATAGTTCTGTGAACCTTGAAGAAAGACTCCTACAATTCGATCTTCTGGAAAATAGGTAAGAGCTTCATTGTAATGCTCTTTTACCCTATCCATTACAGTCATATCTTATCATCTCCCTACATTTCTTCATAGTTAATTCTCTTAATGTCATCAACACTGAAAACAATTCTTGAATGACAAGCTGGGCATCTTATAGAACTAGAACTGTAATACTCTCCAAGGTATTCGTCTGTCTCTACAATTATATCTTTCTTTGTGAAGCCAATAATACTATGACAAGTATCACATTCAACTTTATATTTCTTCCTGTTATCCTTGATTATCCAAGCCATTATCAACAACCTCCATTTCTTCAATATATCTATCTGGAATTGGATGCGCAGTTACGAGAGTTTTAGTTTTACCTCTCCAGATATAGATACAACCTCGATAGATTCTAATAGAACAGTCATTAGTTTGATTCTTCTTATTTTGGAGATAAGAAAAAAATTTAGGATACTTTTGAAAATTATTAAGAGTCTTTCCTGAAATGCGGGCTTGCTTAGCTAAACGCTTTGCTTCTGCAAAAGTATTAACTCCATCAGTTCTCTCAACAATTCTCTGCTTACTATGTTTTGTAATTACCATCCATCAAACTTCCTTTCTTTATCTTATATGTATATTATATCATATAATAATAAAAAAATAAAGGAGAACGATAATCTCGTTCTCCTTTATTAAAGTTAGTCACAATCCTTGCTAATATCCTCAAGTACGCTTTCAAGAGTAGTCCCACGGAGCAATTCAGATACAGCTCGGCTGACAGGCTTTCCTCCAGCAATAGCATAAGGAGCAATAGACTCTGCAATTCTGCCAACAATTTCTTGATTACCCTTAGCATTAAGTGCAGCTGCAAGATCGGGACCGAGTGCCGCAAGTACAGTTCTCATAGCTTCTGCGGCGGCCGCCTCTCTAGTTGCCTCAAGCTCAAGCATCTGCTTCTTATGGGCAAGTTCAAGGTCATTATCCTTTTCCTTTCTTGCGCGCTCGGCATCGGCAATAGCGTCCTTAATAAGCTGAATATCCTGCTCAATCTGATACTTACGCTTATCTTCCTCGTCCTTAGCTTTTTGTGCGGCAATGGCCAGTTCAAACTGCTTAGTTCTAGTATCGGCTTCAAGCTGGGCCTTATATTGAGCATATTGCTCAGCAAGCTCTACCTTCTCACGATTGAGAGCAACAATTTCTCGCTCTGTCTCCGCAGAAGCCTGGGCCGCCGCAAGCTCCAGAGAACGAGAAACAACTTCCTCTTGATGCTCATCCATTAAAGCCTGAATATTGGCTTCAATACTAATGGAAAGAACCTCAACGTCAGAAATCTGCATACCATTCTCCATAAACTTATGGAGATACTCCGCATTTTCCTCAGTGGTGATTGCCTCAATTACAATATCATGGTAATTATCATGAAGCTCTCTAATTGAAAACTCTTTAGCCGCTCTCTTAATGGCAGAACGGCACCAATCGCACATATGCTTTACATAATTATCAACAGAGAACCAACGATCCTTCATGCTCTTATCAAAGTCAACAAGATAAGAAACTTTAATCTGAGCATTAACGAAATCAGAAGTCTCAACATTGATAATATCACTTACTCTATTGTTTTCACAACGAAGGAAAGCAACTCTCTCTAACTTATCGGTAGTTTTAGGCTTACCTGTAGAAAGCTCAAGCATCTCAAGTGTCTGGTCATAATCCAGAAGAATAGTCTTGGGGCCGATTACAACTTCACGAGAGCCATCCTTAGAGATTACATTAACTGCATATCCAGTCCACACATCAATAGCAACTGCGCCCTCATACTTGCTACTATCAAGAGAAATAGTTCTAGGCTTAGTATAAGTATTTCTACGATTGATACCACTATTACTTTCAGTTTTTACAGGGGTACCAACGCTTGAATCAAGAGCACAAGTTGTTACTGTAGTGCTATAAAGAGCATTACTTAAATCATTAAATGCTTTAGTTGCTGTATCACAAGACACTAAGAAGTTGTCGTGGCCATTTGCCATAAGAACTTCATTGTTTCCTGGATACCAAAGCTCACACTGGGTACGAGTCAATGTTCTCTTTACAACAACTTCGTTTCTAGGATCAGGAAGATACATAGCAGGGCCAATGATAGTCTTAATATCACCAGTCATGCGATTCATAATATATCTACCTTCACCCTTTGGAATAGCAATAGCATGATAAACCAAATTTCCATCATAAGAAATAAAAGTATGCTCAGGACGAGGATAATAAATCATCTGATCCTTACCCGTAATAAAGAGTTCCTCGCCAGTTTTATGCTCTTTGCCAGTCTCATCCTTATAATCAGCGATGACCTTCACATAAACACCAGAGATTTCAGACAACTCAATAGCACGACGCTTAATCTCCTTAGTCTTGGAATCCCGCAAGAAAGCCTCTGTAGGTTCTGGAAATACTACCTCGGGTCCATGAACATAACGCTTATTTCCATCTTCGTCCTTCAAGATACAATACTCAAGACGCTCAAGAGTAACTGCGTCCCGCACATATCCCTTATTTGGGTCATTATCAATAGCCTTAACTTCAATTCCGGTAGGAGGAATATAGAAGGAAATCTCTGTACCCTTAATAATCAAAGTCTGACCATTGACAAAATAAGGCTCTTTGCTATCAGCAGCTCTATCTTCTTTTGTTGCATTAAGACTGTCAGCGTCATATACCTTTGCAACAAGATATTGATTACTGCGAAGGTTATGTCCCTGAATAACCTGAGCCATCTGACCAGGATAGAGAGCGAAACTTGCGGGACCAGGAATATTAATCTTCTTACCAATCTCCATATTTTCTGGAATAGAATTACTAGTCCCAGGCTGAGGATGTTTATTTGCGGGAGCCGGGTTCTTTAGAGCGATATACCATCCCTCAGGAGCAGTTACAAAGAGCTGAATAGCATCTCTATATCTCTCACAAGGAATAAACTTCTTGGTTCTTGTGTCAAACTTAACGAGGTTATCGCTCTGAGAAAGACTCATTTTGTGCGGACCTACGTTGCAAGCGACATTTCCCTTGGTTTCGTCGAGTACGTAGGCATATTCATTAGGGGACAATACCAAATCCTTTTGATTTTCTGCCATTTATTATTACTCCTTACCCTTTAATAAGTCTACTATAAAAATCTTCCCAATCGCTATCATCTGTATCTCCTGAGAAGATAAGATGCCAAAACTCTTCTGAAAAACTATCATAGGCTTGGTCGCCAAGATTATGATTAGCAAGAGCAAAAAGCATATCCATCATTATATCTGTGGGATCTGCCAAGAAAGATTCGAAGATTTCAATGTTGGCAATTTCTCCGATCTCAGTTAACTTATCACAATAATCACGAATTTTATTTGCGTAATCTACAAACTCTGCTCTACACATAAGTTCTTTCTCCCTTTCTATTTATATAAATATAATACCATATTTTTATTATTAAGTCTATAAATAGAAATATCGGGGAAATGGCAATTTTTCTACCATTTCCCCGAATTGGGTTAGTGAATTACTGCATATCTCTCGCTGTTCAGCTTATCGAGAACAAGGTCAAGACCAGTCTTACCAGTCATAATCTGCTCGAAAAGTACAGGAGAGTAGCCGCTCACGAAAGTTACACGACCATTATCTCGCATAGGAATATTATCCTGACGAGCCTCAACATTCCAGAATACAAGCTTAGGAAGCTTATAACCGTGCTGAGCCCAGATACGAGCAATCTTTTCCATCTCGGACATATAGTCGCGACCAATATCAGAGCAGTAGTCAAATTCCATATCGGAAATGACAACCACGTTCTCAGGCATATCCTCCTGCTTCACATTATTCTGGATAGCCAGACTGAGAAGCAAATCAAATACGCTTCTAATATTGGTGTTCTCACAGAGATTCTTGCTGTAAATGCGCTTGCACTTATCAACAAAATCTACGCCCTCAACAGGAATAAGTCTCGCCTTATGAGAGAAGGTGATGTAGTGACCATACCAAGGAGAGTTCTTATTGCACTTTTCAGCACAATAAACTCCAAGGGAAATAGCCACGTCGATAGGATTAATCTGGCTATCTCTACGACCCCAACCACCAGTCATAGATGCAGAAGTATCTACAACTGCCACTCCGTTAAAGACTGCGTTGTGGAAGTAATCCTCCAGATTATCCCAATACTTGTTGACCATAAGACGGTTGGTATCCTCCAGAGGAGAATGGGCCACCTTAACTGCCTCATGGACAACCTCACAAGGGTTCAAGGTCTTAGCATTAACCTTAGTCTCAGAGCTCTTAGCGAACTCTGCATAGGTCTGCTTGTTCTCCTTCTCACGCATCAAATCATGACGGGCAAAAGCATTGCGATAGATAAGACCTGCCTTAGAGGGGATCTTATCAAACTCAATCTCGTCCCAGCGATTCTCAGACATCAGTCTCTCAAGAACCTTAATTCTCTGACGAAGCACAGAAAGAGTCTTGCGGTACTGACGAGGAGTCATGTTGAAATGCTTGCGGGTAAGAGCTGCCAAACGACGAGAATCAGCAGAGCTGGTATTCTCAGACTTCAGCCACTTAGCAAGCAGAGAAGGGGTCTTACACTCAACATCATTGGCGAGCTGATGATACATAATATCAAAAGCCTCATTCTCCAGAGGAGTACCAATGAAGGCGTAAAGATCGTCCCAACGACCGAACTCAGGCACATAGATAAGATTTCTACGCATGGCATCAGTATGCTTATTAGCAAGCCACTTAATTACCACACGGAAGAAACGACGCTCGCCCTGGCCTCCGCGCACATCACGAAGATAAAACAGACACTTGAGAGCGTAAGTTTCATCCTCCTGAAATGCCTTATCAAACAAGAAGATAACATCTGCATCAGAGCGCTTGCGGTAGGCACCGCCCATAGCGAACAAATCCATGAGCCCATTCATCGTAGAACGATAAGTGACTCCATGATTTTCGGTATAGGTAATGTTATTCATTTCTTGCATAGCAGTTAAAAGTTTATTTTTCATTTTGTATCTTCTCCTTTATAAATGATGATTAGCCTATTACTAGACTAGATATTTATCTTTCATAATAAGACTAAGAGATATATTATCTCTCTCCCAATAAGGGATTCTTACTAATGGAATACCTTTTTCTTTTGCGAGCTTATTTTTGGCTATGTCATTTGTATAAGTTTGTTCATATTTTTGATATGTATTCCATCCACTATTTTTTATATTTTGCTCATAATGTTGTTCACCATCAAACTCTATTAACCTAATTATATTATTATCCGAATCTAAAAGAGCAAAATCAAATCTATAATTAGAGTTCTAAAAAACGTATTCTTTAATAAAAGGAATATTATTTTCTATTAAAACTCTATTTATATTAAATTCTCCAATGCTTTTTTGACAACCGCAGCTAATTGTTTTATCTAAAGTGACTGAAGAAGCATTATATATTCTACCACAAAAATTACATCTACATTTATAGTGGAACATTGTTAAATTATTTTCGTGTCCTACTAATCCAATTATAGTTCTATTATTTACCACATCGCCAATTTTATACTTATATTTAGCGCATCCACAAGATTTTGTATCTCCACTAATTAAATATTTCTTAGCAACAAAAACGTGAGTATGATTTTCGCAATCACATTCACATTCATATATTTTTGATCCTCCGGGTATTCTATCATCCGTTTCTCTTAAAACTGTCAAATGGTTAAATTTTTTCCCTATAATTGATTCTGTTAGATTTGTATGTGGATTTCTTTTATTTCCACAATTGGGACACATTTCAATTCCATCGCTACGCAACTATTTAGTAGAATATTCTACAATATTTCCACAATCGCATTGACATTTCCATACGACAGACTTATTCTTTCTTTTGTCTGTCTCTTCAAGAACGGTTAATTTTCCAAAACGCTAACCAATTAAGTTAATTTTTGCAGGCATTTTATACAACCACCTTTCATAGTTATATAAAATTTATACAGAGAATATTTTCTAGTGTTGCCCACATTTTCAGTAAATGGAGTGAACGGTGAGATTCGAACTCACGCCCTTTCGGGTCACGCGGTTTTGCAGACCGGGGCCTTAATCCACTTGGCTACGTTCACATATAATTATGCATCGACCATCCTTCGCTCTGCACGCGGACGCATTTAACTTTCACAGCGCCAACCATCCAGAGATCTGCTAACGAGGCACTGGACGCTCCCGTTTCTTGCAAGAAATGGTACTCGAGGTGAGACTCGAACTCACAAACATCAAGGTTTGAGCTTGACGGCTATACCAATTAGCCCACTCGAGCATTTAACTTAACCACTTCCGCAATTAAAATATCCAGTTTTTTATTTATTTCATCTAACTTACAGCCTTCTGCGTTCTACACCTAAAGAATAAATGAGATAAGAGAAAGCATATCTAAGAACCCAAGATTATTTTGCCACATAAATTGCCAACTCCCGATGCAAAGAAATGCGCGGAAGAATGGCCTTATGTCCATTGTATAATGGCTCTTCCGCGCGATACTCTGTTCTAATGCTCTATTGTTTTAATTGCAAGGCTCGCAATATTGCATCATACTTAGAGTACATTAGTAATCATACATTTGATTTTATATCCAAGGAGCCGAATAATCGGCGATAAAAGTTTGCTGTATGAGCCTTATTATTTATATGTTTGAAAGAAAGGAAGGTTTTTACACTTATATTATAAAATATTTTTTAAGTTATTGCAAAAGTTTCTTACTTCCGCAAATAGCATCTTTGATACATTTCCCATAACTGTTTTCTCGTCGGAGGGGTGCCCCATTTATTCTTAGGAAGAAATCTTGCTGAATTTCTTCTCCATCTGTCTAGCCATATTTCAGAGAAGATTTCAAATGATGGAGCAACTTCTTTATAATCTCTAATATCCCATGAACAATAAGCCTTTCTAAAAGACTTATGGTCAAAGCTCATATCGGGATTTTTAAGGAGGCGTCTAACTTTCTTATTTGCTCGTCTTTTACTACCGTTATACGTTCCGGTAGAAACAGCAGGCGTTTTCTTTCTTGACCTACTCATACGAATACCTCCTTATTATATGAATTATACTGCTTTGAAAGTATAACCCTTATATTGAGGGAAAACTCCTCTTACTACATCACTAATACGAAGTTTGGCTGTCTTTACTTTAATGCCAGTCCAAATCTTATTATCAATGAAATAGTTAGCTGCTTCAACCCCAGATTCAAATTCTTTATCGAGCTCTGGACAATAAATCCTTTTCTTTGCAAAAGGATTTTCAGACCCCTCTTGCTTTTTAGTTCCCGGTACTCGATAAAAATTTAATCCACCAAGGCAATCAACACTATTAACTTTTCCATTGATATTATAACCTATTGAAGTAATTATTGATTGAATTGGCATTTTTGATTTACCTTGATACAAGTCATTGTCAACAAAGTATTTCGCAGCTTCTCCTACGGTTTCAAAGTGCTTATCTAACTGTTCACAATAGATATGCTGTCCTTGAAATTTAATATTTAGAGTTTTTATCCAATTTTCTAAGTCAAGTATGTCGGTTTGATCTTCTGGTCTTGTCCGTTTGATATGAACAAGATGATACCCTAGAAAATCTTTATTAGGATTATCGGTTATTTCTTTTAAGTAATGAGCTAGCCATCCTTTAGACCAATCGGTAAGTCTACTAATATCTTCTGCTAATCTCTCGCAAGAATCTACAATAAAACCATTTTCTTGAATTAAAACGCTATCATAGGCATTAAAATTAATTTCTGCTCCGCCAAAAGTTTTATTGTATCCTTCTTTACTGCAAGTATTATAGTGTTTTATCCAAAACTTTTCTCTTTCATCCAGCTTATTTAAGTCAACCTCTTCAATTAGCTCTAAAGAGAAATTCTGTACTCCATATTTTTCAATAGCTGCATGAATAGCAGATGTACTACGGTCATCATAACAATGTTCTTCGAAACGAGTCCAGATGTCACGACTAGTTTGCCCAACATACCGTTTTCCATTTATCTTATTTGTGATAAGATATATATATCCTTTTCGCAACATCTTTCCTCCTTTCATAATTTGGCACCGGCGGAGAGATTCGAACTCTCATATAGGGATTTAGAATCCCCGGTCCTGCCATTGAACGACGCCGGAATATATACTCTCAAGACGCCAAATCATGGCAAGAATTAAAAATCAAACACTTTTATATTCTTAAATAGATTGCTGAAAGCGTCTTTTAGTTACTGTCGTTCCTTCATAATATCAACCGATGTTCTATCGGTGAATAAACTGTATTCTCCATTTTCTTCCATACCCGGACACCAATCTGGAATATTAGATTTCTCTCTAAGGCTATCCCAATGTTCCGCAACAGCAATCCATGGGTCGCCAGGGAGAGGGCTTTCCGCGAATGCAGAATTATATCCCAGAGGCATCAAGTATGAAATCTCATTACACTTCATACCTCTTGTTTTAGACTTGCTACAAAAAGCAGCCAAACAAGTATCGTCTTTCGGATCAGGGTCTTTTACAACCCAACATCTATAACAATCTAAACAGTTTTTCATATCTTATGTATATATTATATCAAAAATTTTTTTCTTTGTCAAAATTGGCGATGGAGGCAGGATTCGAACCTGCGGGCCCTTGCGGGCCGGCGATTTTCAAGACCGCTGTATTAAACCACTCTACCACTCCACCATAAAAGGAGCATAAGCTCCTTTACATATCAGCGAGGACTTCAGCAAGATAATCCTCAGCGTCATACTTGGCATCCCAAGCATCAGAGGCATAAGTAGTCATCTTATCCAGATGACGCTGAGCCTGATAGAAAGCATCGTTAGCCTCATTCTCCTTGCGGATGGCACGATTGAGGCGCTTATTAGCAATCTTTAGAGCGCATCGGGCCGCCGCAAGCTCCTTACCTTTTTCCATAGAAAAAGTATCATTAGGATCGCAAGCTGCAACGCCTCGAACGGTCTTACCTGCATAAGTAGAAACTGCAATCACTCGCTGACCATTAGTATAATACCGGTATTTCTCAATCGGATACATTCTTAAAATCTCCTTTAATATAATATATTATTAAATTCTTTCCTTAACTTATATATATATTATATAATAATTTTTAATTTTTTGCAAAATTAAATTAATTGAGAAAAACTTCCCCAAGTTACAGTATTTAATAATTTTTCATCGGTAAATGGTAACTATAAATAATGGCTAGTACCATCACCAATTTTAAAACGAATATCTCCTGCGTTTGTTTCTACAATAATCAATTCACCTTCTAATAAAATTGGATTATTAGTAGTCCAGTTAGAACTTGTATCTCTCTTTAATTGAATTCTACTATCAAAAGTTACCATTTAATTACCTCCTTAAAAATAAATATAGCCCATAAAAGATTATGGGCTATATTATTTTAAAATAATTACATTACTGTATTAGAACTTCCGCAATTGAAAATAATTATAGCAGTTTGTGTTAAATCATCAATTTTTCCAGTTTTTGCAACAGTAGCTAAATTAGCATTATTGGCTTTTAAATCAAGAGCATCTTGAAGTCCGCTGATATTGGCTATGGTTGGTTGAGAGCGAGTAACGTTAATAATACCATTGACTTGAGCAACAGATGTTACGAACTGGTTAGGAGTAACGGAATCGCCCTTGTTTAATTCATTAATAGCATCAGTAATCTGCTGTTCAACAGATCCACCTTCGCCAATAGCAGTCTCAAGAGCGTCAACGCGTCCATCGAGAGCAGTTACAGTAGCGGCATCGGCCTTAGCAGCAAGATCAGTAGTTAGATTGGTAATCTTGCTCTGAGGAAGCTCAGGGATGTCACCAGCAACGATAGCGCCAGTTGTTACGCTAACAACGCCATCGACTTCTTCAATGGCTGTAATTTTTTTGCCGGTGGCAATACTAACACTAGCCATATCCAGAGCCTGAATAGCACCAGTGATATCGGCAGGAGTTGCCTTACCAGCAAGAGCCGTTTCAAGACCGGCAATCTTGCTTTGAGCAATATTAGCTCCAGCAGCAATATCAGCGTCAACGATAGAGCCTTTTACGGCAAAACTAGACTCGTCGCCAAGTTCACGCCAATTCTCACCATCGTAAACATATTCTTTCGCGTTATAAGTTACGACGTCACCAGAAGCCCAATCTTCATGACCTTCTACAGTGGCAGTGCCGCCGGCTGGATCTGTGGTAGACTCACCAACGTAATGCATGGCACCAGAAAGTCCAGAGACAGCATTATTAACATCGGCCATGGTAGCGGCTTTATTCGAACTAGCGTTATAAGCCGTATTAAAGACTAAGGTATCCTATTTTCCAGCAAGAGCTGTGTCTAGTCCGGTTATTTTAGCGGTAGTAAGAGCTGGAATATCAGCTTCAGCAAGAGTCTTTTTCTAAACGGTAACGACTCCGTCGGCCTGAGTAACTACACTAATTACTTCGCCGGTTCCAGCAGTTTGACCATCGCTATCTAAAGCAGTAATTAAACCATCTGCATATCCTTCAGCAGCGGTTCGAGCGGCAGTAGCCTTTTCATCCGCATACTTCTTAGCGCCATATATGGTATTCACTGTGGAAGCGTCTGACGCAGTACCGGTTAATGTGGTCTAAACGCCAGCGGCAGCACCGGCGGCGTCATAAGCACTGGACTCAGTATAGGCAGCAGAACCTAGACCATGAACAGGCACATCTTCTCCATTAAAAGCAACAGTACCATTAGTGCTACCTTCATCAAGAGTATATACAGGAGCGGTCAGAGTAATTTCATTTACATCTGTCCAAGTTCCAACTCCCTTCTCTTGAGATTGAAGTTTGAAGCCCATATTGCCATTTTTAACAATTTGGTACTTAGTATTGGTATCTTGAATCTTGCCAGCGATGAAATCTTCAAGACCAGTAATTTCAGAAGCCTGATAAGTCGGCTTAGTAGCAGCTTTAGCCCAAGCATAAACATCAGCAGCTTTACCGCTTATCCACTCTAAATCGTTGAAATGGTCTGTACCATTACCTACTTTGAGTAAGTATGCTGGCTCATTAGGCACTGCGCCAGTATCTGCGGGAATTTCAGCAATAGCTAACTCGCCAGCCATTAATACAGGGTTATTAGTATGCCAATTATTATAAGTATCATACTTTAATTGGATTCTGGTATTAAATGTAGCCATACTTTATATCAACTCCATTTCGTTATTCAACAGTAGCGTCTCCACCATTGAGAATTAACTCTCCGGTTTGGACTAATTTATCAACATTTAAGCTATTAACTTCCATAGTTCCATCTGCGCCAACAGAAACTTTATTAGCATCAGCGCTTCCTACTACTACACCAGCAGCACTGGCGGTCGCGAGTCCTATATTAACAGTGCCATCAGCCGCAAGAATTGGAGTGCCATTAACTTGAACGGCGGTTATAACTCCCTCTAAAGCTGTCTCAAGACCATTAACTTTAGACATTTCAATATTTTTGAGAGCAAGAGTTCCATCAGACAGACTAAAGTCAGTCTAGTTAACATTGTTAATAGTGGCTAGAGCAGACAGTTTACTAATTAAAGTATCTTGAACAAGAGAAGAACCAGGAACAGCATCGACTTTACCAGCAAGAGCAGTATTTAGTCCAGTAACCTTAGACGAATCAACAGCTACAATGCTTAATTCATGACTTTCTCCATCTATTTCTAACTCTCCTGAAGCTACTCCATTAATCTGAGCCATATTAGTAAGTTTGGTAATAAGAGTATTTTGTACAAGAGAAGAACCTTCAACCTTGTCAACCTTATTAGCAAGTTTACCATTAACAGAAGAAGTGGTCTCATAAGCGCTTAAATCTACAAATCCCGCAAGAACATCCCATTTGTAAGTTCCAGCATCATCAGTGTCAATACATACTACATTAGTTCCAGCTGGATATTTATTATCGGCTCCTTCAACGAAGTCTTCAGTAGTGGTGAAAGCATCTATAATATTATATACTTTTCCCTCTTGATCAGCCCCAAGTGCAGGAAGAAAACTAAACATAATGGAACCAGCAGGTTTATAAGTTGAACTTATTGCAGTAGCAATTTTTTGGTCAATCTTAGAATCTGCTTCTGTTTTATTATAATAATCATTAAATTTTCCATTAATAGAACTATCAGCTGCTTCATAAGCTGCTTTAACTTCCTCAATGGCTGCCCAAAGATTAGAAGCTGTTATTGAACTTTCTTCTTCTTTGGTACCAACAGAGGTTTCTAATGCGGAAACTTTTCCTTGAAGCTCTAAAACATCTTCCGTTAAATCACCAGAAGCAGTAGTTGAAGCCAATTTCATTAAATTGCCAGCAGCATTTTGAATCATATACGCTTCAACTGTATTTTCTTCTTCATTAACTAAGGTAACTACCTAACCAACATATGCTACAGGACTAGATTGAGCATATGTTGTTAATTCTTCCATATCATACCATACTGAATATTCATCAATAGGGAAAGGATTTCCTCTACGAATACTCAGAGGTAACGCCATATATGCAATATCTTTGTTAATTACTGCCATTATTTGTTCCTCCTTCCTTACTTTCCAATTACAACCTTATGATCCTCAGTTGGATCAATGGAAGCAGGTTGATAAACGAATACATCATAAGGAACCGCGGTAAATCCATTTGCTCCTTCTACTTGCACTGGTTCTTGCTTTACATAGCTAGAAGTTACATCTGCGTTCAAACTAGAAGTAATATTAGCTGCGGTAACTTTAAGCCCAGAAGATTGAGGAACTGCGATAATAATTCTCTTAGTATCACTTTTTGCTTTAATGCTATTAATAGTCATTGCGGCTGCCGCTTTATTGCTTGCTGTTAAAGAACGAATAATCGCGCTAGTTAAAGGATCTGTAGAATTATTAACTCCATAAAAAATCTAGCGATATCCAGTAATAGCTCCTGTGCTATTAGACTTAGATCCAGCTTTAATTTGTCCTTTTGCATATTCAGAACCAAGATTTGTAACAGGAATAGCTCCATTCCCATAATTAGCTGTTGCTGTAATCTTTAAATTAGTAGCATCTTCAACTTGAATTTCAGAGAAAGTTCCAGTAGCTTCTGTTTTTGTTTCTTCATCAAATTGAACGCTCCAACCGGTTGCTGTAATTCCAGTGTCGGGGCCATATTGATAAGATCCTTTATTTAAAGTTGCAGTATAAGTTGGAGTTACATTAGTGCCCGCTTCATATGCTTTCATTTGGCTGGAGGAAATACTAACAGAAGGTTGTGTGATAGTAGGATTTTTTTCTTCCGCAAAAGCATCTAGCAGCAATTGATCTAATGTTTTTCCAGTCGCGGGAATATTAACAGATCCATCTCCTCCAGGAGTATATTTACCAAAAGTATAGGTAAATGTAAAATCATCATCAAATTTTACAATAGATGAATCAACTTCTACAATATCTTTTCCACCAGAATATTCTAACTAACCCCAAGTGCTTGTTCCATCACCATATTTTACTTTTCCTTTATTCTCGCCATCAGTGGTAAGACAAGCCTCTCCAACGAGAGGAATAAAGGAGTCCTTAACTGAAGTCCAATTTTCCTCAGTATCATGTCTAAGTTGGATTCTAGTTTTTAATTCATTGGCCATCTTTAAAATGCCTCCTTATTTTAGTCTACTGCTGTCCCACAGTTTAATATTAAAGTGAAACCTTCAACATCCACTATTTTATCAAGTCCTACAGAATTAATTTCTCCGGTTCCATCTGAAAGTATTTTTATCTAGTTATTCTAACTACTCCCTTTAATTAAACCAAGATTTTCTTCTGTTCCCGCCGGAATAGTAACTTTATTATCTTCAACCGGCAAATCTTTGTTTCCGATAGAGATAGTTTCTATTACTTTATCCTAAGATATTGGAGTATACCACTCTAATGTGCCATCTTCTCTTTTTCTAATAGATTGCCCTGTTGATGCTTCTGCAAATCCTTTTAATGAAATCTGTCCAATTCCATCAATAACAATAGATTGATTGTCTACATCAACATTTACCAAACTACTATTTATATATTTTAACTATTTCCACTCGGTGGCTCCATCTCCAATTTTTAACTTTCCAGTATCTATTTCAAATCCCGGCTCACCTTGACGAAGAATTGGATTTAATTCGGTCCACTTCTCTGATGTTCCTCGCTTGAACTAAAATATTGTTTTATAAACAACTTCAGCCAAAGTCACTCCCTCCTTTAGCCAATTAGTCCGCCATCATAAATAATAGTTGTATCTTCTGGAGGAAGAGGCTAATCTCCGCCTCCACCAGAGGGCTACAACACCCATTCATGATCAGAATTGAGAATATATTTATTTCCATTTTCAATTACATATGCCGAACTGCCTGGCTTTCGGTTTGTAGGGAGATTAGCAACATCACTTTGGTAATCACAAAGGAACTTTACAGTTCCATATATAGCTTTATTATCCATGTTCTTACCAACAGTAATCATACTTATTCTCCTTTCTTTAAAACTCTCACATTATATAAGAGTTAGTTATTTTTCATTTAACTACTTTAGCCTATTGTTTTCTCTCTCTTTATACAATAAGATTATAGATAGAAAATTTAATATAAACTACCCAAGGAATAAAAAAAGAGCGCTCCAAAAGGAGCGCTCTACGCTTGTGCCGAAGCTTTGCAGAGCCTCAAGGCAATATACATATACACTTATAAGAATATATATAAACATCGCTGCAACGATGAATGGTAGCAACTCTGAGAGTCGAACTCAGTCCTCAAGCCGTATGAAGGCCGTGGCTTAACCGTTTGCCCTAGCTGCTATATTAAGGAGCTTTCGCTCCTTAAATTTAAACATCAACATATTTGCTGACGTTATATGTCATAACTTTAGTGAAAGTCGCACTCTCTACTCTGACATTATCGTTGAAATTCTTTCGCTCTCTCTCTGCCTCTTCATCGGACATTTTACCATCCCAACAGTCCCAATCACAATCAACACTAGCATCAATTCCTTTTAGTGTCAGAACATTGTTTACTAGTCGGATTTTATTAGGATTAAAGCGAAGGAAAATTCTACCTCCAATGTCATTCTTGTAAAAGACGACAACTTCATCTTCTCTACTATAAAGGTCAATCTTCTTACTATATGTAGTTAAAGCCCAGCCATTAGTAAGACGAACCGTAATATCAAAATAAGTATCTCTCTCATAGTTGATATTCAAATCAAGAAGAGTTTCCTCCAGAGGGTAGCCTTGCCGCAAATCAAAAGCAATAGCACGTAGGCTGTCATAGGTAATGTCAGCCATTTGAGCTAACTTTACTACCTTCTCAATCTCCTCTTGATAATTTCCACCGAGTTTATCCTCAAGATAAGCTCTTACCTCTTGGCTTGTAGGACAGCCAATTTCAAAATGATAATGGAAACGACCAGGGCGATTAATAAGAAACTCATTTAGCTTTCTAGTATCATTACAAGTAATAATAAAAAGTTTCTTACCATTATCTGTTCCATCAAACAGACTTAGCATTTCTACTTGCGGGTCTGGATTATCGCTGCCAATTCTAGCAAAAGTTTTTTCAAACTCGTCAAAAATGATAACTACTTCTTGGTCAATAGAACCTAAGAAATTACTGATACCTGGAATTGCGGTGTCCACTATAATAACCGGTAAACCTCGCTCAATCGCCTGGTCCGCAATCATACGCGCAAGCAGAGACTTACCAATTCCTTTCTTTCCAGAAAGAATAACTCCAAAGTTTCTATCACTAATATCAAAAGATTTAAAAATCTTGTCTACTCGTCTTGAGTGAGAACCATAAATACGCTCTTCATTAATCTCAAGATTAGTATGTTTAACTAGCCAAAACCCCATTTGCTGATGATAGCCAATCGTATAAGTCGCAACTGGAAGCTCTTTATATGTCTGGACATCTTCGCCATAAACTTGATAGCGAGCGCCAGCATTTACAATATTCATCTTTTTACTTCCTTTCCTATTGTTGTATTTGGTGGGTCAGGAGGGAATCGCACCCACTCGAGCTCGAAAGCGCCAGTTTTTGGAGTGAAATCTTAGATTTGAACTAAGTAATTAGTAGTATCGAATTTGGCGTTGGGACTTGAAACAATTCTTAGTCGAATTTCTTTCTAAATTCCGGCAGAGATAATATCCTGGACTGGAATAACAAATAAATGTTGTTCATCGTCTGCACAAAATAGTAAATCTACTGGATGTTCAAGGACACAATCATATATTGTGCCTTTAGTTCCTCCAGCTGACTTCAAGTTAATAGCTTTGTCTTTACTTGCCGTAAATTTACACTAAACTGTTTGAAGTTTGCCATCTTTTTCGACTATTAAATCATACCACTGAGTATCATTAAGTGGTATTGATACCGTGTATCCATTTGCCCCAAAATACGCAATAGCAAGTGCCATTCCGGCACGTCCTTTATCCTTATTTGTCAATAACTACATATTATCCTCCATTAGGAATCTCACACAGACTGGACTGCCTACTTTAACAGTTTACTGGCCCATATAAAATGGTGCGGGAGAAGGGATTCGAACCCTCACGAGCCAAGCTCAACGGATTTTAAGTCCGTGGCGTCTACCGGTTCCGCCACTCCCGCATATTGCGCATTTTTTATGCTGAGTTGCGCCTCTCATTTTCTTCCTTAGTGAATCGGTGGGGAGTGCAGGACTCGAACCTGCGGCATCGTGCACCCTAAGCAAAGTACGATTGCTGTTATGGTCTTTGTCAAGACCCAACTATAACGCGCTCTACCAACTGAGCTAACTCCCCATATAAAATTGGCTGTTAAGCCTCTGAACTATTTAAGTTCATTACTTAAATAGTTCCTTCAAAGAAGTGATAATTGCTTTAGTAATGGATACTCTTCTTATCGGAGGATAAAATCTGCATCCATCCATGTACATACCGCTATCACAAGAGCTTTCAAACTCACAAACGGTACAATTCTAAGGACAACCTCTCATATTCTTACCTCCTTTATTAAATTATAAAAACGATTTTGGGTAAGGTTAATCGTGAACCTTGTCAGTGTGCTACTACGCCAAAGGCGAGTCCTGCAGGTCTACCCGCCACTCTTTAAATGGTGGACGCTTTCAATCCTACATCCTGACTCTCCTATATCTCTGCCATCTCAGAGTGTCGTCTATTTAAAGACTGCTTGCGTTTTACCCACAAGCGGGTTATGTCTTTCAACTAAGAAAGCTCTGATGGTTATAGGAGTATGGCACCGTCTGATGGACTCGAACCACCAACATTCGGGTCAGAGCCGAAGGTTTTGCCATTAGACTAAGACGGTATAAAAAGCTATTTCATAAATAATTGCGGCTAACTCAATTACGACAAATAGCTTGAGCCGTGGCAGGGGTAGTTGGATTCGAACCAACGATACTGGTGTCAAAGACCAGCGCCTTGACCGCTTGGCCATACCCCTATAAAACAAGACACAATAGAAAAGACTGTTTATCAGACAGTTGCGTAAACCAATTCCGCCTAAAAGCCAACGGGCTTCTACAGGATTCGAACCTGCAATCTTCTATAAGAAGAATTTGCTGTATGTGTCTTATTTGGTACCCGGTGACGGGTTCGAACCGCCGACCCCATCCTTGTAAGGGATATGCTCTACCAGCTGAGCTAACCGGGCATATAAAGAGGAGAAATTACTCTCCTCTCATATCCTCATTTTCTCCCTCTGCGGGAGCAAGTTCGTCAATCTGGTCCCCATCTTCAGGGCCGATACTATAATTAAAAATCATTTTTACCAACTCCTTAAAGAAAGATGTTCATAAACTCAGTTTCAGGCATGATGAAAACATCACTGGCGCATCCGCCTTTGCCAACATATACATATGCAATTACCGCATCACCAGAAATAGCATCAATGGCTCGACATACAGTCTTAACAAGACCATAAGGATTAGCGCGATAAAAGCAACCCATACCAACATAACTATTCTTCATTTATAAACTTCCTTTCTCAAACTTTCTATATATATTATATCATTTATTTTTAATATTTTCAAAAGTTTTAAAGGACTAGACTCAAAAGGGCTTGCCTAAAGGCTCCATATTTCTCGGCTCCCTTGTAAGAGAAATACTTCCTAGCAATGTTAGCATTAACCAGATGCTACCTACAAGTATGTTAAATACTTATTTGCTGTATTGAGTCTTGTATATAGGAAAGGAGTGATACATATCCTCGCCTTTAAGCGAGGTGGTCCGAGTGGTGGGACTCAAACCCACGGCCTCGTGATCCCAAATCACGCGTTCTAATCAACTGAACTACACCCGGATATTATTGGGGTTTTCTGCACTTCCGCGTATTTCCATGCATGGTCCTTATCGTTTCCTCAACTGCTATATAGAGGCACTGACCCCAAACCCTTGCTCTATGTCGGTTGTGTACTGATACCGAAAAACATCCTAGAGACTTTATTTTTACTTTCGTTGCCCTAGTCCTCGAAAGGTACCTCGAAGTATAGCCCTTCTAAATGGCGCAGGAGGTAGGATTTGAACCCACGGACGGTTATTAGCCGCCTCTCGCTTTCTAGGCGAGCGCCATAAACCAGACTCGACCACTCCTGCATATGGTACGCCAGAGAAGATTCGAACTCCCACAAACCAGGGTCCGTAGCCCTGTGCACTTTCCATTATGCTACTGGCGCATATACTAGGCTCTTTTTTTCTTCCCAGTTAACAGCTAGGTGCTTAATAAGCGATATTTGCTGAATGAGCCTATAATTTAGTTACGAGTGCGTAACCAATAATTCTTCATCTTATATTCTGTATTCTCAGTTACTTCGACTGCATCATCAATAGGAAGTTGGAAGTCGCGGGCCTGCTCTTCCGATTCAAACTCAATTTCTGCATAGATAAAAGCTCCATCATCCACGACTGATACTGCTAGAGGATATCCGCCGCAATTAAAGATAGAATAATCTTTCTTAATCGGAGGTTTATTCACGAACTCTTTGACTTGATTATAGAAGTTTTCAGAAATCTTTGTTTCAATCTCTTCTCTTGCTAGAGTTCCTTCGCCCTTAATTGTAATCCTAAAAGGTTCGTTGCTTGCGGGATTGTGCCTCAAGCGCACTTCAGGACTTGTTGAAACGTAGAATTGCTCTATCTGAGCATTTCTAACTAATCGAAACTCTGTTGGAACTCTTTGAAGAATCCACTTTCTTTCAATCTCCATCATAAACTTCCTTTCCTCTTGTTTGGTGGAGCCGGCGGGAGTCGAACCCGCGTCCGAAACACCTATATAATTAAAGTTTACTTACACGATAGTTAAACTTTATCCATTAAGTGGGATAGGCTTTAACAACCTCACTCCGTTAAGCGTACTGGTTTACCTCCACCACTTTATTTAAGAGAGTAAATAAAGAAACTCAAGGGTTAAGCGACGAGCAAAGCTCAAGCCGCAAGATGATTCTCGAAATAAGCGTTGTCAGTTAATTTTGTTTGCTCCTTGAGGCGGTATGCTTACCCGTGAACTTTAATCCTTCAATGCCCCGTCGAAACCTTTACGGCCCCATATAGCGACCCTCTATCTATTGCAGAAAGAATCGAACTCTAGACTCTATAGCCATAGAGGGTCTTTTGTAATGAAATTAAAATGTCTGCCGATTTCTCGGCTGGTGGGTTATCGAGGACTCGAACCTCGTCCCGTAGGGCTTCAACCTACTGCTCTGCCCGTTAAGCTAACAACCCGTATGGTACCCCGTATTGGACTCGAACCAATGACCTACCGCTTAGAAGGCGGTTGCTCTTTCCAGCTGAGCTAACGGGGCTTACTAAAATCCCTTAAACTGCTTACCTTTATATGGTAACTCTTCACAAAGAATACCATGACTCATCATCCATTCCTGTAATACTTTTCTTTCAGAACAGGGATTATTGATTGCTTCATGGACAATAAGAACAATAATAGGTTCTCCCTCGAAATTATTAGCGGATTGGATAATTCTTGCTATTCTATCGCATCTCTCAAGAAAGTCTATAAAATCAACTTTAGATAGTTGAGTTCTATATCTTTGAAGAAATAAGCAATTATCTGGAGTTTCTGGACAAGCCATGTCTCCACATAATCCAGAACAAGAATTATCTGGATGAAGCATTTCAGCTCTTAATCCATTGATAACTCCATTTTTATCAAAGAAAGTATAATCGTTACCCATGCCCTTATGAAACCATAAGGGATCGCCGCAAGCAGTAGAAAGAGGTATCATATTAGGAGTAAAATTGCGGATTTGATAGAAATAAGAAGTATAAAACTTCATTCAAATCCTCCACGCTCTTGTTTCACGGAGCTGCTCTTCAATATCTTCTTGATAGTTATATACTTCCATCACTCTTTGCATACTTGCACTATTGATTTCTCCAATTTTAACAATGGCATCCTCATAGCTAACTGCATATGTTGGATAATCCTCAAAAGAAAATCCATCGCAAGCAATAATACAATATTTATTGATACCATTGTCTCCGCGAGTTACCATATCTCTGACTTCGATATAATTAGCAGCCATGAGTAGCCTCCTCTCATAATATTGGCAAGATGGGTGGGACTCGAACCCACAGTCATGGTTTTGGAGACCATTGGTTTAGCCAATTAACCGACCACCTTATATTGGTGCAACCAGCAGGGATTGAACCTGCGACCCCAGCGTTATCAGCACTGTGCTCTACCAACTGAGCTATGGTTGCATATAATACCCATGAGGACCACTCTACGGCAAGGACTGTGCCGCCACTCCATGTTCGTATCAGGAAAGGCCTAACGAGCATATTTCGTCTGCCAGTCGCCGAGCTTTTCTGGTTAAGAGGTACTCGAAACCATACCTTAGTCTATTCACGGTAACTAACCGGAGCTGTTACTCTCACCCAGTCCGTCTTTAATTTGGCCACACAAGAGGGCGCGGGCTTTCCCAATGTGCGCTGGAGCAAGATACCGGATTCGAACCGGCCCTTTCTGCTTGGAAGGCAGACGTGCTAGCCGCTGACACTAATCCTGCATATGGTGCGTCCGGGGAGGTTCGAACTCCCGATTCCCTCATTAAAAGTGAGGTGCCTTACCAGCTTGGCCACGGACGCATATTAGCCTTTATTCAGGCCAAATATCTTCGCTAAAAAGCTCTCTATATCTATCATCATCTTCGACTAATTGACGACATTTGCGAGCCTCAATCTTTGCGTCATATCTATCAAGAAATCTTCCATCGTCTGTAAAGAAGCCTTGAACTAACTCTTCTTTATCCCACTCATAACCCATACTAAAAGCCTCTTCTAAGCAATCTGCATGGCGCTTCCCGCAAATCACGACAGGATATTTACCAAAGTGAGGAGTAAACTTGATTGCAGAAGCAATAATCATAACTCAAAACTTCCTTTCCTTAACTTTCTATATATATTATATAATAAAAATTAAGAATTTTCAAGAAGATTTTTATGCTTGATTTTTCTACTAAAAGAGCCTTTTCCTCTTTTTGCTCTTGTTATAGAGCCTCTTCGTTTGAAATGTAAATACTCCTGTAATTCAACAGGAGATTTCTTTTGTGCCTGTTTAATTGTTTTTAAATTCATTATACTAGACCCCCTTTTCATCTTTTTATGTACCAAAAAACATATGATTGAAAATTTGCTGAATAGGTCTATGGGTTGTAAGACGAGATTCGAACTCGCACTAACCTCGGCCACAACGAGGGGCTCTACCAGTTAAGCTACTCACAACATATTGGCAATAGATTTTAATATCAGGTATCGGCATCCTGCCTTTGCGCTCGGAATTAGCGGTACAATTCTCTGCGCCCTATCCAACCCTATCCGACTCGATGTACCATACGGACTGCTCGATAAAGTGGCCACAATATCTTGCAGGTTAGGAATAACACTCCCTTGCCGCATTATCTAAACCCTCCGTCGAGGGTGGAGGTTCGTCCCGGGATCGAACCGAGAAAGAGGGATTACAAATCCCTTATTTTACCAATTAAATTAACGAACCATATAGGGGAAATATTATATTATTTCCCACTCTTCATCTGTATATTGTTTAATTGCCGTTTTTGTATTTGGTAATCCATATGCGGCAATCCATCTTTTTAATCCATTATCTGATATATTATAATCTCTTGCTATTGATGTAAAAGGCTCTGTTCTAATTCTATTTTTTAGTTCTTCCCTAGAGATTGGAAGATTACTTAAAAATTCTTTTTTCCTTCTTTTTTGTTCACAGCTTTGACATCTAATAGAAGTATTAGATATAGTCGTTCCACAATCAATGCAAGTATTTGTCATATAAGACGATTTTCTTTCTTCTCTGCCTTTCCCTCTACCTCTAAAATTTTCAGTTAAGGAATGACAATTAGGACATAAAACCTCTAAATTCTCTTCAGTTGTATTCACGTAATCTCCGTCTTTATGGTGGATTTCTAATGGGATTTTACCAGTAAAGGGATTAATTTCATTCCAGCCACATTTCTAACATTTAAATCCTGCTTTTTCTAGCATATATTCTCTTACGGCGTTAGAAATTTGATATTCTCCCTTTAATCCACTTCTATTCCCAGCTTTCCACTCTTCAATATATTGTTTTCTTTCATATTCCTTTTGGCAAGAAACATTACAATATTTATTTTTAGATTTTGCCCCTGTTAACTCTTTTCCGCAATTTAGACAAAAATTCATATTTACCACCTCATTCATATATAAAAATTTGAATGAGCGAATTGAACAATTTTGCAAAATTTTTCAGTTCTATTTTAGAATAGCCGATATACACCTCGGCTCGGGTTTGAAAGAGGTATCAACAGTATGCTCGTTCCTGCACTATACACCAACCGCCAGCTTAATTGCCGGCCGTATGGGAGTCGAACCCATTCCTCTGCTGAGATGGTTTTAGCCCTCTTCTCCTTAGGCACTCGCAGCAGCACCATCAAACTTGACGAGTTTATATGAGAGTTTTTTGCTACTTTCGATGTAGCCGGCAGGCGGCTTCTCCTCTCAACCTTCACAAGCCCTATTCAATAAATTACTTGTATTCTACCCGCAAGCGAACGGAACTACTTAGTCGGTTTTCGTAGTTGACACAATAGCCTCGTCTATATGCGGCCGACATATACGACAGTGTCTTTTCCCGATTGGCTATTGGCGAAGGGGAGAGGATTCGAACCTCCGGACCGCATTTCTGCGATCAAGGGATTAGCAATCCCTCGCATTCAACCTACTCTGCCACCCCTCCAAATATGTTTCCTCTGCGTTTTATGGGCTTGGAACCATCACCTATCGGCGGCCGCATTAAACATATAAAGTAATTGATTACTTCTCACTTACAATTACTTCTGTTTCTGCGAAAATGAAATCATCAATATCCATTTTAATACCTCCTTAATCTATTTTATCTTGAGAATTAGCATTACCCAAAGTGCGCCACGTGGAGGCTTCTCAAATGCACTTCTTGCGGGAGCGAGAATTGAACTCGCGTAATCGAGTTTATGAGACTCGACTGGGAACCAACACCCTTCCCGCGATATACAGCTATTAGAATTAAATTATAATGAAACCAAAATATATTTTTACTACTTAACGCCTAGACACTCTTGAGTTGGTCTGCGTTGCCACTCCTCGCTTTTCTATTCTCGCCTCATATACTTTATATTTTGGAATAACTCTAATAGCCACGGTACTCTTGCGCCCCTCCGCTGGATGTATCAGCCGGAACCGTTCTACTTTAATTAAGCAAGGGCGTGCCAGTTATCAATAATTCGTTCTTGCCGTACCATACTCTACGCACAAGAAAGGCCCGTTTTCTCTCTAGAGCTGTGGAACCTATACATCTGGTGACCTTGGAGGGATTCGAACCCATCAACCTCCACCTTGAGAGGGTGGCGACTTAGCCATTTCGTCGACAAGGCCATTTAAAGAGCAGTTTATTGACTTGCTCAGGTCTCTATGATTAAATCCGCTCAATTACGGTATTTCCGCACTTCGTAAATACCTGCACATCAGTTCCATCCGGCAACTTTTCATCCGTCAGCTTGTGAAAATCACAAACCCACACATTTGAATTACCCGCCCGGTGCATCGGGGCGCCGCAATTACTGCACTTCATAGGCTTCTCTTCCTTTGTCTTAGGAATCTTAACCCCAAGTGCAACAGCCATATCCTTAAAATTGGTGAAAGTGCCGTGAACCTTATTCATATGTTATCTTCCTTTCCTCTTGATTTATGGTACTCGGTACGGGAGTCGAACCCGTGCCTCTGGCGTGAAAGGCCAGCGTCTTTACCGCTTGACTAACCGAGCATATGCGCACTTTTAATAATCTCTTTTCTTTATTTTCTAATAATAGCGTCTATTAATCTGCTATTTTATAATATCTAATTATATAAAGAGAATATTAACTTTCTTCCATTTGGCGAACAGCGGCGTCACTGAAAGCCACTCGTTTCTTTGAGGACGGAAAAGAGAAAATGCCCTATTGTTTTATGGCAATGAAATCAATAAAAACCTGTTATATATAATGGTATCACTCTATTATTGATACCTATGGTGGAACATACGAGGGTCGAACTCGTGACCTCCTGCTTGCAAGGCAGGCGCTCTCCCAACTGAGCTAATGCCCCATATCTGAAAATCTTAGAAGATTTCCAACCTTGTATAAATATTATACAATATTTTTAATTGTTTTTCAAATTGGCGATGACGACGGGATTTGAACCCGTGACCTTCGGCGTGACAGGCCGACGTTCTAGCCTACTGAACTACGCCACCATATAGAACAAGACATAGTGAAGGATTTGAACCTTCTCGTTTCAGTTTTGCAGACTAATTCTTTACCCAAGGTTTTGCTGTACTATGTCTTACTTTCTATGAATATTATATCATATTTATAAAAGTTTTTCAAATATTCGCAGAGGCCGCGATCCTCTACTAAGCTCAACTTTCTTCACCTTCAAAGGAGCTGTGCCCGAATTAGGAGTATGCGGCATTTAAGTTTCATGTTGAAACTAAGTTTCAGCATACCAGACTGCATCTAAAAGTCACGCTACCAGTCAAAGCGTTACCCATAACATACTATCGGGTGCTATGATCCCGCGTAAGACGCTATGCATCGCTCTTACGATTTGGTGGTCGGGATGAGATTCGAACTCACATAAGCATGGCTCACTGACCCCTCAAATCAGCGCGTATACCATTCCGCCACCCGACCATATTAAATTGCTTTCCAAATAAAGCCTCCAGAAGTTTTCTATTTACCTCTTATGACATTTGAAATTCCCTTTTGGTCTATATTTAGAGTTCTTGCCGCTTCTCTTTGAGAGGGGTATTCTGCGACAACTTTTCCACTTTTTGGATCTATCTACTAAACTTTCATACTAATCTTTTTTACTGCATTAGTAATACCGTTATTTCTGCCAATATCTAAATTAATCTATGCCTATTTAATTTGTTCTTTTACATCATCTTTAGACAACTTTTTATTTGACCATACAAATCCATTTGCGGTATATCTAGTTCCGTTACAAACCAATCCAATTTCATCTGCTCTGGTTCCAGTTTCTTTTTCCGCTTGCTTATAAGAATTATATCTTCCAATTAAATCACCAGAAGAACTATACTAAAATACTTCGCAATACATAGACGGTAAAGTTGCTCCACCACCAGCAGCAATATTATATCCATAATCTGGATTCTAGGTATTATACTGTTTTATTAACTAGATTTCTAATCGTTCAGCTTCTTCTTTAGACAAGCCTTCTTGAATAATCTTATGACTAAAGTTATCCCAACCATATTTTTCAATGGCTCTACCAAATACCTATGTAGAGTACCCCTTTCCATTTCTCCATCTTGACTCTACAGCATCACAAGTTATTCCGATATATTTCTTCCCATTTAACTAATTTTCATGGATATATACCGTATATTTTCGTTCCATTTTTATGCTCCTTTTTATGCTCAATAATATTATTATATAGAGAAGAGGAGCATTACTCTTGTCAAATAAGGAGCGACCTTATTCTATCTCTATATATGGTGTTCTCGGCGAGACTCGAACTCGCAACATCGTGGTTCTAAGCCACGCGCGTCTGCCAATTGCGCCACGAGAACATAAAAGAGTAACTATTTGTTTCCGAACTACCCGTTGCTCTATGGGCCAGCCTCTTATTTTATTTCGCAGTTGACGAATGATTTAGCGCGTCATGTGTCGATAGAAGCCCAATAGAGGTAAAGACCTCGGGATTGCTCTTACTCTTGTCCAAGTCTCCCGCGCCGATTTAATGGAGAGCGATATTAAATGAAAGTTTAGGGTTAAAGTCGCGACGAACTCTTTCAAACATCGACTCTGGCTGGAAGGGTGGGATTCGAACCCACGACATCTCGCTTAACAGGCGAGCGCTCTAACCTACTGAGCTACCGACCAATATATTTCAAGGCGGATGTAAATAAACTTTCTTGAACCCAAATACAAGCGTTTTATTCCTCCAAAGAGAATTGCTGAAACCGCCTTATATAAATATTATAACATATTTTATTTTGATTTTCAATTTTTGCTTAAAACAGGTTTAATTTCTTTGCCTCGTCATAAGTAACTCCAAAGGCATCCTTGAAAGTTGCATTAAAGTTCTCCCACTCTTCTTCGGCTCCTCCAAGACCACCATTCATAAGCCAAAGAGCATCACAAATAGCGTCTTCATTATGATAACAAGAGATAGCCTCAGCCGTAAGCTGTGCGAGATATAACTTCTTATCCATATGCAACTTCCTTTCTTACTTTCTATAAATATTATATCATATTTATAAAAGTTTTTCAAATGTTTTCAAGACGCTAGTTGGCTCCGGAAATCGGATTCGAACCGATAATTTTTCACTTTAATTGAAATGTCTTAACCATTTGACTATTCTGGAAATAGGTTTGCTGTATGCGTCTTACTGTGATACCTCTTTCAAGGGCAAACGGCATTACGCCTCTGGTACTCCCTCAGGGACTCGAACCCTGATCAGCATCTTATCTGGATCGACGGGGTATAAACCCGCTGCTTTACCATTAAGCTAAGGGAGTATATATAAGTGAGTATTTTATTTAACGCATATCAGCCTCACTCACGCCTTACCTATGCAGTTATTTATAGTTACTGTCGATAACTTATATAAATATTATACAATATTTATATTTGATTTTCAAATTATCGGTAGGAGAAGTTTGTAAACTCTTCTTTCCTTACCTTCTATAAATATTATATCATTTATTTTTAATATTTTCAAGAGAGATATAAAGCTTGATTAAATCTTCTATATCTCTCTTGAATAAGTAAGGAGATTGTACTATTATTAAACTTTATATTGAATATCTTAAACTTCCATACCCAAAATTTTTAATCAACAATGCCGAGTCGCTGCTTTAACTCCTCGATCTTGGCCTTATCCTCCGGAGCCAATTCTGTTGGAGTAAAATTAGTTGCGGCCGGCGCTTCAGAGCTTGCTGTAGAGGGCATACTATCTCCCCCGCCCGCAATTGGTGTTTTCGGCATAGTAATAGAAATTGCAAATTGAATCCGCTCTCCATTTACTCCATCCTGGGCAAACACATAGGCTTTCTTATCTTGAATACCTACAAAATTATCTCCGAAAGCCTTGCAAATTGTATCCATTACAGACTGACGCGCTGCGTCTCCTCTTTTAGCCATTATTCTTCCTCCTCAATATATCTATCCTCTTGTTGCATTAAACTATGGCAACTCTTACAATAAGGTCTGCCATCCATCCAATAAATTTCATCTTCATCATATATTCTATGATAACAACTATCACAAGTCAAATAAAAATCTTCATCTGCCTCTTTCTCTGCTATACAATATTCACAGAGGAAAGAACTCTCCCTATTGATATGCTCTGTGCCACAACATGGACAAATTGGCTTTTCTCCAATCTTTATTTTAAATACCCGATTAAAGAAAGCCTCTTCTGCACTTTTGCCATCGTCACACATGCTAGCATAATCTTGGTATTTTTCAGTATTTACTGAAATAATTGGAGCATATGTACTCGATTGAATTAAATCTGAATAACCAAGATAATCTTCTACATCAATCGTGTCTCTGGTATCATGTATCCTGCCGCCCGCGTTTATCTGATTATAAGATAATTGACCTCCACCCCATTGAGTTTGAATTACCTTAAAACCATAATCTAAAGGCATAGACATCTCGACAGGAATGAATTGCGTTACCATATTATGAACTTTTTCAAGTAAATCTCTTGATTCATATGGATATTGTCGATTATAATAGATATTATTCTCTCTGTCTGTATGAATTAACATTCTCCATTTTTTACTATACCATTTCATTCCTCTCGGTAAACATCTCATTTCCTCTTGTTTTCCATTAGAGAGATATGCAACGATAGTAGTTTTATCTACCATATAACTTAAATTTCCTGCTCTAAAATCTCCATCGAGAGTTTGACAAGACCACCAATTTTCGTTGTTTTCAGATAAAGTCAGAAAATCAATAGGATGAACCGAAAGATATAGGTATCCTTCAATCTTGTTTTCTTGAATATATCGAGAAGCGGTATCTTGCACCCATCTAATTGTCTCCGCGTTATTCAAAAATCTTTTGAATGACTTAGATAACTTAGAGCCAAGCGGGATATTGAAAGAAGGATAAGGTAACAAAACTCTATTATCAAAAAATCCTCCTTTATTATCTCGAAGAAATAATTCAAATTCTTCAGTTAAAATTCCATTTTCATCAAGAGTATGAATAAACTCCTCAAATCTTTTATTTCTTTGTTCTTCGGTTAAATCTATCCGAACAGGAGTTTTACTTCTAACAATAAGCTCGCCGCAAAACTTAGAAATTATGTCATCTTTTGCTTCAAACCATTGTTTAATTGTATTCTCTGCATTGAGATAAAACGGATAATCTTGAGAATGAACAAGGATAGATTCAAAATCACTTTGTATTTTCTTTAAATCTATCATCTACTAACCCCTGTCTTTATAAAGTCCAATCAATAGGTTCTCCTCCCATTGATACCAATAAATTATTCGCTGTTGAGAATGGTTTACTTCCTTTAAAAGATGGAGTTCCTTTACATTGTTTACTAACGCTAAAAGGACTTGGGTGAGAAGAAAGAATATACGCTTTCTTAATTAAATTCTCTCTAGCCACACCAGGATTATCCCAAACCATAGGGCTTGAATTTAAATCCTTTAATAAAGCCTGCGCATTTGCTCCCCATAACATAAAAACAATAGGTTGAGGAAGTGTAGTCGCGGCCTTTAATACAGCTGTTGTAAACTTATTCCATCCCCAATTTATACAACTATTTGCTTGATGCTCATACACTGTTAAACTTGCATTTAGTAATAAAACTCCTTTTTCTGCCCAAGGAGTTAAATCTCCTGATCGCGGAATTGGTAGCCCTAAATCGCTATTAAGCTCGATAAAAATATTTCTTAATGAAGGTTGAATAGGACTACCATCCGAAATAGAAAACGCTAAACCATTTGCCGCTCCAGGCGTATGGTATGGATCTTGACCAACTATACATACTTTTACATCTTCTGGACGCGTAAGATTAAGCGCTCTAAAGATTTTGTCCTATTCTGGAAATAGAACTTTTCCCTTAGAGCGCTCTTCTAAAGCATGGTTTTCAAGTTGGACACTTAAATCTAACGCTTCTTGAGGGAGAATTTCTGACCATTTCATCTTTAGAAACACTCCTTTATTATCTTTATACTTATATTATAATATAAATAAATAATAAAATCTAATTATTTCTTTGCGCTAGATTTAGCTAATTCTCTCATTTTGAGAGTTACAGAAAAATAAGTATCACAGTAACGGCATTGATGACCAGGAATATTACATTTTTGAGCACAGTTTAATCTTTTCTTTGCAAAATTATCGCCGAATAAAAGATTATTTCTCGCGGGAAGATCATCTATTAAGAGATTAATATCATAATTAAAAGTTCCTCTATTATAGATTGCAAATAAAGTATCTTCTTTGTCTTGCTCTCTTTCTTTAAAATCTATAATATCAATAGCATGAGAGTATAGCGATAAATCTTCTGGACGAATAAAGAAACTTGAAGGTTTCCTATTTGCGGAAATGGAGATATTAGGGGAGATAGTGGGTGATACTCTTATCTTTGTATCTCCTTTAATTTGCGCAATTGCATCCATTTGGAATCCTAGTGGGCCATCTATATAGAGGTCACTAACCTCGGCTTCCCGCAATTCTTCTAGAGTCTCCCAATCGGTAACCGGGAACCGCAAATATCTATTATATCCCATATCCTTTAAGTCTCTTAGTTGCAAGATATTTCCACATTGAATGGTGTAGTCTTCTGCTATTGTTTTAACTATATCAACTTGCTCGGCTAATTTTTTTAATTGTATCTAAGTTAAATCATCAGGAATAATAATATTATATCTTTTTGAAGGATTTTCTTTAATAAATTTAATTATTGTTCCTAATTGATTATAAGGACAGCGTATTTCGCCTGCCTACTTCATCTTATTAGAATGATGGCTTACACTAAAAATCATAATAAAGCCTCCTTTGCTTATATATTTATTATAGCATATAATGTAAAGACTGTCAATCTTGAGATAAAATTACCAGATTGACAATTCTATTTGCTTTTGTTATAATAAATATATAAATAAAAGAAGGTGAAATTAATGGTTCCTCTATCTATTCTTGCTCTTGTTATAATATATATAATATGCTATATAATTGATTTTCCAGGCGGCCCAACTCAATTTGCAGTTTGTACTAAATTGTGGTTAAAAAGAAAGGTAGCTACTCTTCGTAGCTACCTTTCTAAAGGTTTCAATTAGCCAATGCGACGATAAGCACTGAGCTTCTTAGACTTACCACCCTCGCTAGAGGCAGGAACAGTAACAGTCTCCTTCACAACACGGTTCACTTCAGGAGAAGCGAGCTGAGTCAGACGGGCAGTAACCATCTGTGCAGAAATATCCTCGTCATCCAGAGCCTTCACAATCTCATTGATGGTCATAGGCTCATCGGTAAGCACATCATAAATCTTCTCGCGAAGAGCGTCTCCCTCAACCTTCTTAGCGGCGGCACGCTTTGCAGCTGCGGCGGCCTTATTATCAAGCAGCTCAACCTCATGCTCGACAAAGTCGCGGAGACTATCATAAGTGATCTCGGTGCCATCAAGCTCCAGACCGTTACTCTCAGCGGCGTTCAGGATGGCAAGAATAGCAGAATAATTGGCCTTCTTAGTAACCTTAGGTGTCTTATTAGTCATTGTATTTTTCTCCTTTTTATCTTAAAATAAATTTACTATTATTTATATCAATGTCTTTAAAAGACAGGATATCGAGTATTGTGTATGGTATGCGAATTAATGGTATATTGTTTTCTTTACACCACCATTCCTTATATTTGTCTCTATACTACTAATCAGCTAAACTGAAATTTTCGCTAAAGAAAAGTGTATCAGAATAGTGTTGTTTACCATCAAATTCTATCAAATATGAATTGTTTACATAAAAGTCAAATCTTAATAACTTGTTAGTTTTAGGATTCCTACATGATTCAAAGGTTTTTTCTCTTTCAAAAGAGATGCCATTTTCTTGCAATAACTATACTATTTTCTCTTCACCTTTAGATTTTATTTTACAGTCATTACATCTTGTTACATCTCCGTTCTTTAAATTATGCTATGAGGCATAATGAATATTACCGCAATGATATAAAAATGACCAATATTTCTTGTTTTATTGTATTTATATTATAAGATATTTTTTGAGTAAAGTCAAGAAAATTTCTTGTTTAATGATACTTTTAGCAAAGACGCTCAAGAAATTTCTTTCCTACTTTCTATATTCATTATAACTTATTTTTTTGTTTTTTGCAAACCGATTTCTAGACTGAAGTGGTAATTTTTATGCCAACTAAATGTTTGGAAAATGAAATAAGCGTTGCTTATTTCATTTTCACCCACTCCTTAGCTCTAGCTTTTCGGTCAAGAATAGTGGAAAGTTCGGAAGGTTTCTTCATATGACGGTCATCCCCATCTCGAAATTCATCCCAACCAAGCAGGAGATATTTCAGATGTTCAGGAGCATCATCGGGGAAAACATCTGTCGAAGAGATATACCAACCAATCCCTACTGCGTACCTGGCCACGGAAGCCCGCAACCAATCTTCATCAGCGGCTTTGTTCCCACGAATTACAAGAATAGGGCCATTGTCGAATCCGCGAGCGTGCTTAAGGCCATCCCAACTATCTTTATGGTCAGACATCTTTTTCCCATAGGCTTTAGCATATTCGCTATCGCTATACCAACGAACTTCTCGCTCAGTCCCAGTAGAAGGATTCTTTACCTTAATATAAGTCTTGCCATTCTTAAAGAAAGGCTCGGACAGTCGAGTAAAATTCTGGAAAGAAGGGGCAACAGGCATGATTTATTCCTCCTTTTAGATGGACTTCCGCAGTTCGTTAATAACTTCCTTACTCATAATAAGACAGCCTTCACAATCCCAAGGCTCAATTTTTAGAGAAATAAGATCTGCTTCGCCGAAGAACTGAACAAGATTATCGACTGCTTCGGCATAATCATCGCCGTAGGTAACTCCTCTATAAGTCTCTTCCTCTCCATCTTCCCAAACTTTAACTTCGTACTCAAAGTAGTTCTTCATGTTTCTTATCTCCTTTCCTTATCTTCTATAATTATTATATCATTATTTTTTAATTTTTGCAAAAGAAAAAGAGCTCCTTTAAAGAAGCTCTTAGTTAAGAATATGAGTTTGATAGTAGCCAAAATCAAGAGCATAAACATCGTCGTCCCAATAATCTCTTGGATTAGCGGTTGGATCCCAGGCTAAGCCAGAAAGATAATTGTCGTATGCAGCATTCTCCCAGAAAGAAAAAACTAGTTCTTGCGCGTCTGCTTCAGAAGTTACTGCACAAATAGCTTCAGGAGAATCTTCAAAATCCGGCCAGTAGTAAACTACATAAATATCGTTCATTACTTTTCCTCCTCGATTTTATAATTATAGTCAAGGTTTTTAAGGAAAATGCCAAAGTCATGATTAGAAGAAAGGTATCCAAATTTAGCGATATATTGAGTTTGAGCAAAGATGATAGCTAAGCGATAAGCTTCATCTGCTACAATATATTCTGGAGTAGTTTTGCTAACAGGAAACTTAGTTGTAAAGTTTTTACCTTCGATAGAACAAGAAATAATAGCAATCATATAGCATAACTTCCTTTCTTCTATTTTCTATATTTATGATACAATATTTATTATATAATTGCAACAAGAGCAAGAAGATAAAGGGATTGCGGAAAGGCGAGGTCAGAAATTCTCCAACCTCGCCTATTTTAGAGTATAATCTTACTTAGAGGCGCTACCTACCTCGCCGCCCGCAAGGAAACTAAAAGGATTAGAATTACCCATCATAGCGGAGAGCATAAACATCTTACCCATGTCGCTATTGTTGCCGTCTTCGCCGAAAACCATGTTAGCCATCATCATAGGCATGAGATTGCCGAAAGGCTGATCGGGAGAAGGTGCGGTATTGCCAAAGTTGACAATAGGCATAATCTTGGTAATGAAGTTGAAACCAAAGGGATTAGAGGTAGGAATTACAGTCTTAACCTCAGATTCCAGAATGTCTACGACTTCAATGTTGTTGCCATCGACCGCAGATACGAACATAGGATGATGCTTATGGATAATCATATCGCCCTCCTTAACGGCAGAAGCTGCAACGGGCATACGATATACCATATTCTGGAAGAAGAAGGTAAAGCCGGTTACGTCAATAGTCTGCTTAGTAGCAGGATTGTAGGTAAAATACTCACCCTTAGAATTACGAATAGCCAAGCCATAGGGAGAGAAAGCCACCTCGTCCCCGCAAGGGCCAAAATCAAAGTTCATATTAAAACCTTTGCGAGAAACGCTATCGCTCTTGTTGGGCATAGGTGCACTGATGTTAGAATTAGTATCAACCATGTGAATAGTCCTTTCTTTAACAAGATAAGCGAATCCATCTGTTACAAAAATTTCGCTGGTAATATCAGTTTTGGTATCAGTTAAGTAAAGAATAGAGTTTTCGTCTGTATTCTCTATTTTAACTGCATAATCAGTATTGGCGTTACTTAACTTCTTTAGGGTTCTCCACGAATCATACGGGATTTTGTTATAACCGAATTTAACTTTTTCGGTATATTCAGTAAGAATAGCATTTATAATACTTGAATTAAGAATATACATAGGTTTACACCTTCAGTCTCTTGTTAAGCTCGGCAATAAGTTCGTCGTTGGTAAAATCACTAAGAGACTTATTAAAACACTGGTTTCTATCGAGAATAAAAGCCGGCGCGAGCCCGCCGCCGGTGCTGTAGTAGTCGTAGCTCGCAGACCCACCGTGGTCGACAAAGCAAACGTAGTTCGAGGCCCAATTATCTTTCTCAGGAGATCCCCAAGGTGTAACAAGCCAGAACCAATTCTTGATATGAGGAGTTAGAATATGATTATACTTACGGTATTCGTCGAAAGTGAGAGGGGCGATAATAGCATTGAGCGCTCCATATCCTTTATATCCGTCCATAGCGGTTAAGTCGACATCACGGGCAATAGCCTTGATACCAGTATCTTTAAACCAAGATTCGACGCGCTTCCGCAACTCACTCTTTTTATAGTTATTAGAATTTCCGAAGGGAGATTCGATGTCTAAATCAAGAGCAATGACGAAGGGATTACCATTAATTTTGTCAAGGACGACGCATTTTACTCCTTTTACGGTAATAATATCTCCAATCATTCTATTCTTCCTTTCTTTAATTAGCATACTCTTCAACCATTCGAGAAAGCATATTGACTTCGTCATCTGTTAAGTTATCGAGAAAAACTCCATATTTGCGGCAGATAAGGTCTTGGAGTTCATAATTCTCGTTTGCTGAGGGAGTCCTTGCAAGTTCTCTGGCTGCGAGTTCAAAAGAACCTGTATATGCGAGGAAAGGCATATCCATTTACATAACTTCCTTTCTTATTCTTTCTATATTTATTATATCATTTTTAATGTTATAATGCAAAAGGATGTTGAAGGTAAACGAAAAGTACGGTTTAGGATGCGGATTGGCAATTTTTTAGGTAAGAAAATTGGCAATCCCGCACAAAGATTGAAATAACAGAAAGGGTAAAAAATTGAGGTAAAATTTCATATGTACGAAGCGCTTCATGTCCAAAAAATATAAAAAAGTTGGACAAAGAGGAATAATTATGCTATAATATTTTTGAAGATAAATGAAGGCGGTGATAGAATGGCTACGCAAATTGCTATGAGAGTTTCAGAAGAAGAGAAAGAGAAACTTTAGAAATATTGTAAGGACAAGGGCATGACCATTTCTGGTTTGATTAGGATTGCTCTTGACTAGTATTTTAAAGATTAGAACAAAAAGTAAAGGAGATCAAAGAACTAATGAACAAAATTGTGTATTCTTTGCGGATTATGGAATAGTTGGTTGAAAGAGGATTTATTCCTATCTCGATGATGCCAAATCCAAAATATCCGTAGTTTAATTGTTGGATTTTTGAAAATACCAATGAACTTAATGAAGCATTCGCTTCTATTGTATAGGAGGCGAATGATAGTGAAAGATAAAATTACTCTTCAAGCTCATTGGTTTGAAAAATGTAGTAGATTTACTCCAGAGCAAGAAAAAGAGATTTATTATCTTATTGTTAGATATTGGATGTATGGGGAAGAAGTTCAAGTTACTGGAGACTAGGCGGTTGATATGGCATTTAGTTTTATTAAAGACTAGATTGATTTAATGAATAAAAGAATGGTAGAAAAAGAAAATGAATTTGCGAAAGGTAATGCTGGTAGAAATAAAAGTAGAGAAAAGAGAGAAGAGAAAGTTAGGGAGCTTTTAAGAGAAAATCCAGAATATACAAGTAAACAAATTGCTGAAATAATAGGGGTTAGTGATGCTACTATTAGAGGTTATGAGGCTTGGAAAAATCGGCGTCTCAACGTTGAGACAACGTAGAAAAACGTTGTAACAACAAAACACAACGTTGATACAACAGTTAAATTTGATTTTTAAAACGTTGAGACCCCGTTGCGATCTTTGTTGGAAAAGTGTTGAGATTTTGTTGATACGAACGATCGTATCAACGGAAAGAATTGGTAATTTTATTTAAAAAACTAATTAAAATTGCATAATCAACGTTGTTTCAACACTTTTTTCAACAGAAATCAACGTTGTCTCAACAGCCGTTGAGGCGTAATATATATATTTCTCAACGCAACAACAGCGTTTTTCCAACGATTTCATCGTTTCCAAAAAGCGGTTGTTGCTTAGGCGGCCCTAATGGGCCACCACTTTGACCTTGATTTAAAAAAGAGAGGGGCTTTATATGGAATTATTTTTGTTAAATAGTAAAGAAGATAGAAAGAAATTTAAAGCTAAATGTGGTATTTATGCTTTATTATATCAAGATTAGGTAATATATATAGGCTAGAGTAGAAATATTCAATCAAGATTGAAATCTCATAATGCTCCCAATAAAGTGCAAAGTATAATTAAAGAGATTGTAAAAGAAGATGGAAACTGTAATAGATGCAAGTCTTTAGCTATGTATTGTTTTATAGATGCTCATAGAGAGGATATATAGTTTTCTGTATTGTAGGAATGTAGGGATGATGAATTAAGTTCTTATGAAGAATATTATATAAATTAGTTTAAACCTAGATTTAATTATAAAGGAGTAAATGTCCCATATATGTAATTTTAAAATGAAGGACTACGATTTTTACGAAGTTCATAAAAATATTGACGAAGATATTGTTTAATGGAGGATTAAAGTATGGAAGTATTTAAGCCGATAAAGGTAGAGAATTATCATTTCATGGATAGTGGATTAAATTAGTATGAACCATTATTGCTTTATATTAAGGATGATGTAGAAGAAGGTAAGGTATATTTTGTAAAGAATAAGTTTGATGATAAATTAAGAGAGTGGGTAGATAATAATTTAATTATAGAAGGTAGAGGAAGAGCTTTTATAGATAGAAGCTATGGAAAGATAGCTATAAATGTTGATACTCAAGATTTAGAGAACTCTATAACAGAGCTTTCCGCAGAAGTTCAACAACTTCGCTCTTGTTTAGAAGAAAAGAAAAAGAAGAGTAGAAATATCTATAATCTTATGGAGAGAATAGGAGAGATTAATCATGATGGAGAGAAACGGATATTATCCATATATGACAACCGGAGAAAGTTTGACTATAACTAATGATTCTGTGAACGCTTTCGTTTCTTTAGAAGAGGGCTTAGGAATAAATGAATTAGAAGAACGAATTGAAAAGCTAGAAGAAGGTTTTAGAAAAATCGAATTGAAAAATGAAAGAGAAAAGAAAAGAAGAGTTTATAACTTGATGAGCAGGATAGAGGAGTTAAACAAGGATACTATTTGGATAGTAGTAGATGATCCTTCTAAAATAGTAAGGTTAGAAGATTATTGAAGCAGAAGGATAGGAAAATGAGAGAGTTGGGTGCCGATCGGGTCTAGGTAACCATCCTACTCTACTCGTTACACCGATCGTTAACCCTAGCTCCCGCAATTATAATATAAAAAAAATTGGGAGATATCCGGCTAGTAGTATCTCCCAATCTTCTTCCTCTTGTTTAATTATCGAAGTCCATTAAGAAACTTCTTTACAATATCCTCATCAGAAGGCTTGACATCAATCTCCTCAGAGGTAGGCTTCCGCAAAGCCTTACTGATCTGGCTCTTGATTTCATCCTCAAGAATACTAAGGCCAGTATCAAGGTCATCAACACCAACCAGCTTTGCAGCAAAAGCGGCAGACTGATTCATCTGGTCAGCATACTCCTTAATATCCTTAGCGCTCCACTCAGGGTGACGATTAGCATAGATAATTGCGGCCAGACGACCAATGTCCTTTACATCATAATCCTCTGCGTCAACATTGTCGATGAAAATATCATACATCTCGTCAATTAGATTATCTCGCTCAAGCTGCTTGCTAGTGGTCTCCTTCTGCACCTTATTGAAAGCATCAGTAAAACTCTTTGCAATATCCTCAGGGGAAGTGCCTGCATTAATTGCATCGCGAATCATATCTTCATAATTCATTGTAGTCGACTACTCCTTTTCTTATCTTCTGTATATATTATAATATATATTTTTAATATTGTCTAGTAGAGATTTATGCTAGGAAAACCGATCGGCGCCGCAGGAGCGTAAGGAAAAGTCGTTTCTATTTCATTCTCTTAGCAACAACTTTGCTATTGTTAGCTGTATATATAGAAGTTTTAATGAGATGATTCTGAATTCAAATTGTTAAAAACTCGGCAAATTTTGCTTGTTTTTAATTAATTTTGTTAGAAAAACGCGCATTTTTTCATGATTTTTCGCTATATCAAGAGGAAAATAAGAGGAAATGGATTGCGGACCGATCGGTTTAACGAGCTTTTTGTAGAAAAATTCTAGATTTTTGAGTAGAAAAAGGAGATTTATTGCGGAATTTGACAATAATAATTAAATATGGTATAATTAGTCAAAGTTGCGGACCCCAGATAAACCGATCGGTTGGGCGTCCGCAATTCTTATGCGACTAAGTTTTTCTTAGCAACAACTTTGCTCTTGTTAATTGTATATATGGAAATAGTAGAAAAATGAATAAGATTAAGGAAGCATAGAAAATCGGCATTTTGAATTGGTGCAGGTAGGGCCGATCGGCGTTCTATTAGAGGGCGGTATGGATCGGGATTTCGGGAGATTCGCTATGAAGTTGCGGTATGGCCAAGTTGCTATGAAAATTTTGCGCTATGGTCCGATCGGTGAAACTCGGGCCGAAGTCGCCCGCGACCGGCCCGGCAAGCCTAAATAAGTATAAAAAAAAAGAGAGGCCGAAGCCTCTCTTAGTTTTCGTCTATGATTTCTCCAGGGCTGGAAAAATCCATACTATCATGGAGAACATATTCATCATTAAAAACAGTTACAGTAATTTCTCCATACTTGTTTACATAATTTTTAATGTTCTGAACAAGGTCCCTCCATTCTTTTTCCTGCATTTTCTGTTTTCGGAGAGCAACTTCCTTATAGGCGGTAGCGCTTAAATGTTCCAGCTCCTCAAGACTCATAGCGGAAAAATCAATATTCTTCATCTTCTCACTTCCTTTCCATGGTTAAATGATACCATAATTTCAGGAGAAAGTCAAGTCGTCAAGTTGCACAAATTTTCAAACCAAAATTGTTGAAATTGCTAGTAAACGAAAAATTCGGCGCGTTGCAACCGCAAACGCGCCGCCCAGGGCTTTTGTGCAAAATGACGAAAAAATCCCGCTGGCTTACACCAGCGGGATAGTATAGGTTTTGCGAATGGTAATTGTTACCATGTCGGGCTTTTTCTCACAGAAAAATCTATCGTTCCTGATGAAACGCCCAATTCCCATATCTTGCCATCTTGCCCGGTTTGCGTCCTCATATCTCAAAGTATTATACTTGGAAAGAGGACGCCACCAATCATAGACAAAACAGGAGTTTTCCGGCATGGTAAACTCACGGGTTTTCTTGTAATTCCTTGTATGCTCTGCGGCTCTGCGCTTTAGGTCGTTTGTTGTTCCTATTTTCAGGATATAACGGCCTTTTGTGTCCACATAATGCCCCACATACAGAAACTCTTTCTCACGGCGGATAGTATCACTTCCTTTTGGGAGGCGGGATAGACGGTATCCCGCCTATCCCGGTTATTTCTTCGGTTTTCGCTTTTGCACAAGCGTCAACTCGAAACTGTCCTCACCAATAGAAAAGGCTATCTGCCGTTCCTTGTTGGTGACTTGCAGGTTTACAATGGAAAACTGACTATTCTTTTCCAGAAACTCCGCAAGCTCTGCGATAATGCCCCCTTTAGTTGCGTTGGGCTTTCTCTGCCGGGGCGTAAACTTGTAGGCGGTGGGCGCTTTCCGTGTTCCCGCATGGGCGAATTTCTGCGCTACTTTTGCCTTATCCGGAGGGAGGTCATACTGCGTCCGCTCTCCAGCCTCTACGGCTTTATCATAGGCAAGTAAATCCTTTTCCTCTTGCGGGGATAGGTTCAAGCCCTTATACCTTGCGATACGCTCGGCATCCGTAATTCTGCTACTTATGGTATCACCCCTTTTCTTATTTAGTAGGGCGGGGATATTTCACCCCGCCCTATCGGGGTTAGGCCATACGGAACAGGGACTTACCCTTTTTCTCCGTAGCCACGACACGGCCGGCCATCTTGAGCTGACGCACCAGAGCCGCCACTTTCTGATTGCTAAAATCAGTCAGGGCAGGCACGGACTTCAAAATCTCCGTGCAGGTCACGCCATCGGTGTCATCAGGCAGAGTGGACAGGTACTCCACAATCTGCTCCTTGAGCGCCTCGTTCTCCTGCTGGGTCGGGGTCAGCTTCTTATCGCCCGTGCTGGAGTTCTTCTTGGCAAGCAGTTCCAGCTCGTGGTCAATGACAGTCACCGCAATATCCACGGTCGTGCCATAGGTCACAGGCTCCCCGGTCAGCAGGGCCTTAATGTCCTCGAAACGCTGGCTCTTAGTGATACGGACTTTCTTCTCGCTCATAATGATACTTCCTTTCTGACGGTAGGTCGTCACCCTTGATATATTTATTATATCATACCGTTTGCCGTTTGTCAAGAGATTTTTCTCTTAACCGGGCTGGTATGCTATAATCTTTACTGTGCCTTTATTGTACCACAACTTCTTGCGTTTGTCAAGAGGTTTTTCAAACTTTTTTGACTGTCGCTACTCGCCGTTTCAAAACCGTTTGGCTTTCCTCTTTACGCCTTTATTATAGCACATTCAAGACGGTTTGTCAAGCCCTTTTTTTATTTACTTTTCAAGGTGCCTTGCCTTGCTTTCTGTAATGATTATATCACACTTGCAAGGGCTTGTCAAGGGTTTTTTGAAAGATTTTTGAAAGTTCGCTGTCGCTGTCTGCCGTTCGTCTCTCTCACTTTCTGATAGTATTGTACCACAAGCGGAAACAGATTGCAAGCGTCAAATTGCACAAGAAATTAGAATTTTGGGAGAAAGTTTTTGTGCAAAATTTTGCACAAAAACGGGGCGAAATTTTTGTGCAACATTACCATTGAAAAATTCGGCCCGCGTCAGCCATCCGCGGGCCGCTGAACTTTTGAGATATAAAAAAAGAAGGGCCGAAGCCCTTCCTTTATGACCAGCATATATCAAGAAATTCAAACAGTCCTAAATCCTCTTCGGGGAAATGAACAGGATAGCCGCCATCGCCATCGGGATTTTCATCAATAGTCCATCCCATTCGCTCAATGACCTTTCTTGCCTGATATTGGCAATCGGCGTTCATAAATTCGAACCAAATTTTTTCAGTTCTCATATCTCTGTCCTTTCTACCGGGCGGGGCTTTAAGCCCCAACCCGGATTGTCGGATTATTCTTCAAACTTGCGGAAAGCCGCCTCTGAAAATCGGTCATGGGAGGAAATTCCTTCCTATTCTCATAAAGGGCTTTTCTCATGGGCTTGTGCTGTCGCATACAATACCACATGATTTCCGCTTCAATCAGCACATCTTCCAGCCCTGTATGACTTTCCTCAAACTCATTATTGCCGGAGATATACCGCCATACAATTTCCGCAGTCTTGCGGGGAACGCCGTTCGCTTGAACAAACCCGTTTTCCTGACACCACTTTTTGTATGTAGGCATTTTGCAGATAACATCTTGCGTCATCTTCATAATATCCCAAATCTCCACACTGTCAAACGGGAACCAATAACGCCACTTGGAGCAGGTCACATAACGCTGTGTAACTCTCAAGGCATTATCGTCAAATCTGGCATTATAAGCCGCAACTTCCTTAATGCCGTATCGCTCAATAGTATCGAGCATAGCTTGGCGGATTTCATAGGTGGTAGCCATCTTGCGGGTGCCCGCCCGCAATTCCTCAATGTAGCGGGGGATTTTCCAATTATAATAGGCAGTCCGCATAAGGTCTCGTTCATCATTGAAAATATCCCTATTGACATAGCTTGCGGTTTCGTAAATGTTACCCTTGGTATCAACTACCGCCCATCCGCAGTCATAGACAAGTACATTTGACATATCCATGCGGGTTTTGCCGTTTTCATCGGTTTCGGTCAGTGTGTTAGCGGTTTCAGTATCCACCACCAGCACATAATGTCGGCGCTTATCAATCATAGTCTTTGACTTCCTTTCCTCTTGTTGTATTAAGTATAGCACAATTAAGGCTTGGTGTCAAGAGGGTTTTAACACTTTTTTTCAGCTGTGCGCATCAGCCTAAACTGTGGGTACATTGTTTAAGGAGCCGTGACCATCGGTCCTCCCTCCTGACAAGAATAATATACCATAGTTTCAGGAGAATTGCAAGATGGCGATTTGCACAAAATTTGCAAGCCAAAATTGTGCAACATCTACAAAAACAAAAACTCGGCTCGCCGCGTGCGCCAGCGAGCCGTCGAATTTTCGATATAAAAAATTAAGAGGGCTAAAGCCCTCTTAATCTTCTACTAATCGCCATAAGGCCGTAGGTAAATCCTCATGCGGTTCGATTGTTTCTCCTAAATGCCAACCATCCCGCACACTTTTATTATCATCAATCAAAATGAAATTGCTAATTCCCGGCTCAAAGTGTTTCCGCACACAGTTTGCTTTTGTTGTGCCATATTCCACAAGGTGGACTTTATGTGCGGGGAAGTTGTATTTTGCAAGCCAAGTGCGCTTTGCGTCACGGACAGCAGTTTTATATGAGTTAGAACTGTCTTTTGCAAGCCAACTGATAACCCGAATTTCCCAGCCTTGCTCAATGAGTTTATTAAGAACGGTATTCAATTCTTCCATATCACAAAGAGGTTTAGCAACGGTATATGGATGGGGATTTTCATTCATTAAATCTTTCAGCCATCCATCTACGCCGTACAGGTCAGCGATTGTTCCGTCCATATCAAAGCAGAGCATCTTTTTCATTTTGATTTACTTCCTTTCTTTAGGTTGATTAAAGTATATCAGATTTCGGGATAGAAAGCAATAGGCAAACTGCACAAAATTTCGGTTGGAAAATTGTGCAACTTCTACAAAAGAGAAAATTCGGCGCGCCACGCACGTTAGCGCGCCGCCAAGAAGCCTATTCAAAAAATGGGATAAAAAAGAGGGCCGAAGCCCTCTTATCTATCTAACTTCCTTTCCTCTTTAAACTGCGGGAGCGCAAGATTTATAGTTATCTTGCGCTCCCTTTTCTGCGCCTTAAAGGGACTTCCGCAGTTCATCAAGCAGTCGGGGCGATTTGTCAATCCCTTTTTATGTTACAGCGAAAACTTTTCCGCCATCTCCTTATCGACCTCTTCGTCGAAAACAGCCTTAATAATATCGGCCGCGTCCTCAGGAGTACAAGCGCCCTCCCGCAGGAACTTTCCCAAAGAATGAAGCATAGCCTGCGCAGCTTCTCCTGGCATAATTGCCGAAATAACCTTGTGCATAGTAATAACGCTCTGCTTCTCTTCCTCAGTCATCTTAGAAATCTTAAACATAATAAATACTTCCTTTCTGGTTTAGTGAGTTTTCCTTCTCTTTACATTATTGATTATACCACTGTTAAAGTGGTTTGTCAATACCTTACATCAAAGTTTTTGCAAGATATGCGAACATTAAGATTTCCGCCGCAAACATGATTTCAAGTCCTATGCAATCTCTTTCAATAGCGGCTACAAATTGCCATACCAGACACAGAACAAAAGCAATCAGAATTATCATGGTAAAAGTTGTCATATACTCACCCCGCAAAGGAAACTTCCGCAAAGTTGATATTGAAACGCTCCCATTCACTTTCCATACCTAACATCATATCATGGAAAAGGTCATCACGATTTTCATATCCATCTTCTTCCAGAATGGCCTCCCATTCTCCATCGTCATATTGACTTTCCAGATAATCCAAAGCAGACTTGCGGGCGGCGGTGGTATTAGACGCTACGCAGATAGGTTTATCATCGTATCCGTCCGTGACTAAAATCATTTTCTTTTCTTCCATGATTTTCATTTCCTTTCTTTCGAGGTTTTCTGTCTCCCTCTTTCTGATAATAATATACCACAAGTAAAGCAGGAAGTCAAGCGATTTTAGGAAAAAATTCTTCGTCAGATTGCACAACAATTCGAGCCTAAAATTGTGCAAATTGCCTCTTGATAAAAAATTCCGGCCGCGCCTGTGGTGCACGGCCGGGCGATCGACCTTTAGAAAATTGGACAGAAAAACCTCCTGAATTTCAGGAGGCTCTCTTATTAGTCAACGTATTCAGCATGAAGAATATCGACAATATCTTCCAGACTTAATCCGCTTCTACACAAAGCGTTTTCAATGGAGTAACCAAAGATAATATCTCTTTCACCATTCCACAACAATACTTCAAATTCCCACATACCAACAACTCCCTTTCTTTTGATAGTTTAAGAATACTACAAATGAAGCAAGAAGTCAATCGGCATCTTCAACAACTTTTAATCCATTCGCTTGTATAATTTTCATAGCTTCTTCAAGTGAAGTATTTTCAACAGATCCGCAGTCAATACAAATAAAGCGGCGCCCATCTTTTTCCATAACTGAGAAATAATATTCTCGGCCAGGAATTAAGCCCATCTAATCTCTTAGGCGGACAGGAATCATAATTCTACCACTTGAATCTAATTTTCTTGAGAAAGTAGTTTCTGCCATTTTGATAAATAAATTCTAGTGACCTAGGTGCGTGCGAAAAACGACTCCAGCACGGGAATCGCCGATTTTAACAATCGGAAGGAACACTTACCATTCACATGGCATTTTCTGGCAAAACTGAGCCATTGGACAATTCTTACAAGAGTCCTAGTTCAAACAGAACTCAAGAATAATGGCCAGTGCCTTTAGCACTTCTAAGGTCATTAGAAAACTCCTTTCTTTAATTTTCTATAATAATTATAATATATTTTTTGGGAAAAATCAATAGGGCCGGCATTACGCCAGCCCTAATCTCTGTAACCAAACCAGATGGTATTTACCAATATGAAACAGAACTGTTCCATATCCCTTGTCTGTCCAGACAGTAGAGCCGATAGGATATTTATGCGGAAGTCTCTCGATAGTCATGCGGAAGCCCACCTCCATAGTTTCTTTTATCTTGGGGAGTGGAAGCCATAGACCTCCACTCCCGCAGGTTTCTATTTACTTTACATAAATTTCAATCTGATTAAGAAGATTCACTTCAATCGCAGTTACCTGATGTTCCATCAGCTTATCTGGGTCAGTCTCTCTACCGGGGAGAAAATCCCCGCCAACCTTTAACTTACCATCAACCAGACGATAATGCGAACCATACTCGTCATCCATAATCTGAATAAAGGCATCCCTGCTGAAATCAACAGCAGCATAGGACATGAGAGCCAGCAAGTCTTTCAGTTTAATCATTTCTTTTACTTCCTTTCAAGTCTTTTTGTGGTCTGTCCCTCTGGACAAGTATAATATAACACATGGGCGAAGGAATGTCAAGTGATTTCGGGAGAAAATCTTTCGTCGAATTACACAAACTTTCGGTCATATAATTGTTGAAACTGCCGAATAAATAAAAATTCGGGCCGCGGCGCACGCTGGCGGCCCGGCGAAAGTCAATATGGTAAAGTGCATAAAAATATTCGGCAATCTTTGTGCAGACTGCCGAATTTTTATTTTGTGCAATTTATGCAATACCCATGCTCTTACACAGACGACCCACGGTTAAAGGCACCTGCCGCAGATTGCTTGCCGTAATATTGAGATGATACTTCCTATTGATTTTATTAGCGGCGCTTACTTTGTTTCTGGCTTCCACAAGCACCACTTCGGAACATCTATGGAGGTTGGGCTTACTCAGTCCGTAGAACCCCATACGCTCACGCTTCCGACCCAGGCTGTCAGTAAAAGTTCCTCTATACATTTTCTTTTTCCTCCTATTATTTAGTCATGAGAACAAACATATTATATTCGCTGTGCTGTGGATTAGGCTTACAGTTGTCTGCCACTATATCACACCAGCTAATGAACGCCCAGAGAAGGACTGCGGCACAAAGGCCGCATCCTATTCTACTAATTAACCGCATACTTTTGCCTCCTGTTCTTTAACCCATTCGCTATTGATTGTATCTGATTTCATAGCCGCCTTAAATTCTTCCTTGCTGGCTGGCCGTGTATGCAGTTTGCTATTGATAAACTTGCTATTGATAAAAGCCCAATGTGGCATAAGAGCTTTAGATACACCGTTAAAGGCATCGACATCAAGAATGATACCATCATCCACAACGGCGCTTTCCACATTCATAGTATACCGCAAGAGTTTGACAAACTCTTTCTTATTAAACAGGTCACTGGTGAAATACTTAATATACATATCTTTTGTCCTTTCTCCCCGTATAGCCGTTAGGTCAGCTTCTTTGTTATTTACAGACCCCACATAATCTCGCCTGTGATGTTATCTACTACTACAACCGTCATAGCCAGCTGGACTTTCCAGCGAACTGCCATATTAGTAGCGTCTGCTAAGTTGTCACGCTCGCAAAGAGGTTCGCTTGCGCCGGGAACAAGTACCATATACCTACACATACTATATACTTCCTTTCTTTTATTAGGGCTTGCCTTGCCTTGTGTTTTGCAAGGCAAGCCCTTATTTTGTTACCCGTTAATTTCTTCCTCTTGGGCTTTCGTTGCCCAATCAAGGGAAGTTCTTGGATTGCTTGGCTTGCGATAGGCTTCCGCTTGTTCTTCGGTTCCACCTAACGCCATAGCGTATGCTTGCCAGTCAATGGTTCCCTTGGCCGTGGTTTCCTTATACACTACCGGCTTGGCCTTGCCCTGCACCTGTACCGTGCCATACAGATAAGAGGTTTTATCGGTAGTCTTGAACTCTTTTCCCAACTTGGAAAACAGTTCTTTTGCCATGGCTTTGGCCTCTTTTTCCGCTTTCTCTGCCTTTGCCTTGTCAGCCTTGGCCTTGAGATAAGCCATGATAATAGCCCGCTCTTCGTTGGTGAAATCTACCTTTTTACTCATTGTCTTTACCGCCTTTCTTTTGTCGTGGCTTTCTTGACTGTCTACATTGTACCAGATACTTGCTTGCCTGTCAAGAGGTTTTTCAAAAGTTTTTTGATTTTTTTCTTGCCCTCTTGCCTTGCTTGCAAGACAAGAATACACCCATAGCAGAAACTTGTCAATAACTTTTTTGAAAAATTTTTGCTTTTTACATTTTGCACAAGCCAAGCCTTGTTCTCTTGTGCATCTTGCACAAGGCTTTTATTTATATTGTATATCGCGCGTGCGCGTTCATTGAATGGGGTCTTTAGCGATTTAGCTCTTTAGTGTGGTGAAGTGCCAAACTTGCACTGTCAATTTTTACCAGTAGACTCCCCCGGTGTATTTCAGGAAAAATCTGGAAAAAAATCACCAAATCGCTTTGCCACGCCATTTCAAAATCCAAATCGCCTTTTCAATCTCAATAACGAAAAAGAGAGAAGTATTACCTTCTCTCTCCACACTTGCACTTCTTCTTTAAGTTATATATAATATGATTTTCTACTTTATAAACTGGATATAACTCTCCACAGACCACGCACATATTATAATAATACTTACCATCAAACCATATTAATACTTTATCCATCACTATCTTCCTCAAAACTAAAAATCAAATCATACCCATCCTCAGTCTTTACCGTTTCATACCCCTTTAGCGTATATCCATCTTCTAGCTTAATATTAATCGTATCCGCTCTCCACATTGTCGGTATATACTCTATCCTTGGATAGCGATCGTTCTCCTTTCCGCAAGCAACCAGCAATAGCAAAATCAAAATTATATTAAGTATAAAGCTGATACTTCTTCCCAATCTTGTCAATCTCTTCCGCCTCCATTGGTCTAAATCCAATACAAGTCAAAGTCCCTTCAGGACCTTCGCGCTCTAGTTCTGTCCTGCAAGCATCATAAATAAGCCAATAATCCTTATTCTCTTCCCATCCTAACTCTTTAGCCATCTCAACAGCTTGAAGAAGTTTTTCCCTATTTTTCGCTCCGCATACAACTTTAGTCTCTGCTTCAGTTACCCATTTATGAAATAAGTCTTGACTTAGGCTTATATCTATGTGATACATAAGCCCGTCTCGTTCTCTGGTAATATATCTACTTCCCCAATATAACTTTTCTATAAGAAAAGCAATAGAAGCATGAGAAACCTGCGCTGCAAGTTTCCCTGGAGACATATTTAAATCTCTTCTTGCGATAATTAGTTGTTTGTACATTTCTTCTGTAAAACCTCCAAGAAAGCTCTGAAATTGCGGGAGTTGCGGTCAGGAATCGCGAAATAGATATTTGGAATATTATAATTGCGGGCAGCGCTTACGAGCAAGGTTGCGACCGTTGATGGATCTTGCATAAAAACATCACAACCCCAGGCTCCCGCAATTAAATTTTCCACTCCCTTAGCCTCTGCAATCTGATACATGAAATTAATTCTTTCTTCCATTACCCTATTGTTTAGAGCAAGAGGAACTTGTTGGTAGGTATGTGCAGTTCTATAATTAGGAGAAGCGCACGTGATTACATCTGCTAACTTTCTATTGTTGTTTTTTTCAAAGACTACATCTGGGGTATAAATAGCTCTATCAAGATATAGTGCTCGATTTAATCTCTGTCTATTCCATGCGTAATATGTATCATCAAAAGCAAGAAGAATAGGATAGAGGTTACTTTCATGGCAAAGAGCCTCTTCTTGCGCAGAACTACCTCCAAGAAAATACCCGCCTGGATGTTTATAACTTGCATAATTTAGAACTGCGGCCTTGCTCCGATCGGTTAGGCTAAATAGACAGGATACACTATCTTGATCTTTGAGGTAGAAAGTATTGTGATAGGTCTTTTCTTCCTTTTGCGGAAAAGAAAGATTTGGGCCAAAGATTTCAGAATTAATAATTGCGCGATTTGTCTCTTCTTTAAGACGCACCTTTATATCTGCATAATGCGCTTGTGCGTGCTGTTTGAGCTCTTCTCTTTTCATGTTGTCTCCTTTCTTTCTTATGCGGTTGGGCAGAAGTGGATAATTTAATTATATCAATCTTCAAATAAAGTGTGCAAACTGTTTGTTTCCGCCGCTAGCTTCTTCAAATATTCTTTAAGTATTTTATTTTCTTTAGCTTTAATTGCATAATCACAAGTATTATCACACTCAGGAGTATATTGTCTACCAAATCTATTGTAACAATAATCAATGCAAGGGCACATCTTACTCATATTTACACCCTCTCATTCTACATTCTATAGTGCATTGGCCAGACGAGCCTTCACAAGGAATTGCATCAGGATAATATTTGAAATAAGACGAGGTTGATAGAACTTCATACCCAAGCTCCCGCAATATTCTCTCTGCTACGTATCTATCTCGTAGTTTTATCCATTCTTCTCTACTTACTCTTGTTTCTTTGTCTATTTTCTCTAATTCTTTTGTATCTGCAATAATAGTTCCATTTTCAGTTTCAAAGAATGTTTTCTCTAGTCTTTTAAACCAATCTTTAAAAGGATTATTAATATGCAAGACGTCTCTTGCATACTTGTCAAAATCCTCTGAAAATTTCATTATCTTTGCGCCTGTTTCGCTAACTATAAACAATTTTTCATCAACCCCAATCTAGTTAATAAACCTACTCCACCTGGGACAGGGGTAGACCATACATTATTTCTTTCTGCAATTTCATCAATCTCTATAAAGTCGCCAAGAATTGTTCCAGCTTTGTTTCTACGAATACCGACATCTATAACAATAGCATAAGGACAAGCCTCTCTAGTAAGAGTAAAATTGCCAACGGCAGATATAACTAAATCAGCCTGTCTGGCTAAATAGAGTTTAGTATTTATGTCGGTTTTACTATGACACATAGAGATTGTCATATCTTTATCGAGTAGAGCTTTGGCCATAGGTTTTCCTACAATGTCACTTCTACCTAAAATTAGAGCAGATTTACCACTATAATTAAAACCGCAATCATCTAAGTAATCTATAATTCCTCTTACGGTTGCTGGAGTGATATGACTTACTGGATTTAAACCATCAGCATCTACTAATGGAGAAATCATATCATATGAAAATTCTATATTTGACATGACAGGCATTTGAACTATTACGCTGTTAAATCCGCGTTTTTGAACTCCGTCAAGTAATTTTTTAAGTTCTTCAGTAGTAGATGCTCTAAAGACTTCTGCTTTCCAATCAAGAGCATTGAAATCTTTTATTTTATTGCGAATGTAGATTTGATTTGCGGGATCCTAGGTCGTTGCGTCGATAATCATGAGAGAAGGAACTAGAGACCTATCCGCCCGCAATTTCTCTACCTCTTGTTTAAAATATTCTTTTATGTTAATCTATTTCATCTACACTAGGATCTAACCTCCATGGATCATCAGTATCGTAGTCTATCATTTCATAAAATGAAATTCCTAGTTTAGGGTCTACTTCCAATACCTAATGAGGTAGACACTATAATTCATATTCAAAATCTTTATTTATATGGTGAGTGGTATAAATATGTACGGCAAATGGTCTACCGTCATTTATATTCTGTATATCCCACATATCAATAATATTCTACTAAAATATCTCCTAAGCATACTATGGAGATACAGCAACACATATAATCAAGATATTAAAATAATACTATGCGTCTTTTGGGAGATGCAAGTAAGGTTCATCGAAGAACATAATTTCCACATTCCTCCTATTATTTTCTATTTATATTATAGCATTATATTTTTAATTAATCAAAAGATTTGACAATCTAGTTTTTTTTTGTTATTATATGAGTATAAAAGGAGATGACAGTGTGATAAAATTAGATTATACTATTGAATCTCCCGAAGAGCGCAAGGCGCTCGTCGAAAAAATAATCGCGGAAAATCCGGACCTTAGTCCAAGTTATTTAGAAGTATTAGCAGATTATTTGGTTCTATGTATGGAGAAGCAAGAGAAGAAAGAAAAGAAAATATTAACTGATAATAGAATGGCTACGGTTAATAAACGTGAATGTTCTTTTGAAGGGCTTGCTTCATAGATGGAAAATGGCGAGGACGGCATTTATGGTTTAATATCAGAAAATAAGAATACTATATTTTAGCCTAAAATTTCTATTACAAAGAAAGATTTAGAAACAATTCCAGCATTGAGACAATTAAGAGAGGCCATTGATGCCTGGGAAGGCGCTTTAAAGCGCGCTGCCGGGACAAAACAAGCCTATATGATGAAAAAGGCTTTAATAGAAATGCGGAAAGACTAGTATATTATAAAGCAAGCATACTAGAAGCCAATGATTCCGTGTAAACTTACTAGATCTACTAAAACTTATATCCCTCTTGATGATAACAGTTACCTTGATGGATAGGAAGTTATAGTTAGTGGAATATCTTTGATGGATCCCGTCGTTATTTCTGCTATCTTGTGCAATTATTCAAAATTAAAAGAGGATAGTTATGATTAGTTCGAAGGAGACACTTGGTATCTCATTTAGTCATTTGAAGATATATGTGATAAAGCTCTCGAAGACTTTCCAATCTATTTACGAATTGTAGAATTAAAGATTGATAAGAAGCAGAATAATGAAATACAAGAGATCTTAAAAGAAGAATTTGGCAAGACCTATAGCGTGGAATATATTTCTAGCTTATGGAGAAATAAAATTCCTAAGTTAATTGCTGAGGAAGCTAAAGAAGATTTTTTACGTTGGTAGTATAAGTAGAAAGGCTACCCTATGAAAAAATGTTCTAAGTGTGGGCAATTAAAGCCAGCTCATAATCAATTTTTTTCAAAGAATAAGACAAGCAAAGATGGATTATATTCTATCTGTAAGCGCTGTCGTAACAAGAAAAGAGGTTGATTATAGATGAGTCATTATTGCAAAAAATGCGGTAAGACTATGGATGATACGTAGTTCTATACGTCAAAAAATATAGAAAAATATCCTCCTGATGGAAAGATGGATATTTGTAAAAAATGTCTTACTATGCACGTAGACAACTGGGACCCTGAGACATATAAATGGATTTTATAGGAGATTGATGTCCCATATATTAAAGAAGAGTGGGATGGTATCTTAGAGAAATATGGTAAAGACCCAAAGAAAGTTACTGGTTTAACTATTATTGGTCGCTATCTCTCTAAGATGAAGTTAAAACAATGGAATAAATACACTTGGGCAGATACAGAAGCCTTAGAAAAGGAATCTACTTAGAGGAAAATTTCTAATATGAAAGCTCAAGGATTTACGGATGATGAAATTTAGGAGCAGCTTTCTATTGATAGAACACCGCCTAAACCAAAAGAGTTGCAGGAAATACAAGCTCCAGTTGGCTCTCCAGAATATTATGATCCAGAAAACGAAGAAGATGAATTTAGCGATCAATTAACCGAAGAAGATAAGTTAATGCTTCGATTAAAATGGGGTCGAGGATATAGCTGGGAAGAGCGAGTTCGTATGGAACAGTTATATAACGATATGATGAGTTCATACGATATTCAAGGTGCTGGACATAAAGATACTCTTATTATGGTTTGTAAAGCTAGTTTAAAAGCTAATTAGCTTATTGATGCTGGAGATATTGATGGGTTTTAGAAGATGTAGAAAGCATATGATTCGCTAATGAAGTCAGGTAAATTTACCGCAGCTCAGAATAAAGGTGAGTCTGGAGAATTTGTTGATTCTATTGGTGAATTAGTTGCGCTTTGTGAGCGAGAGGGCTTTATACCTAGATATTATACTGATGGACCACAAGATAAGGTAGATAGAACTCTTTAGGATTTGCAACAATATACTCATACTCTAGTAACAGAAGAAATGAATCTTGGCAATATGATTGAAGCTTCTTTGAGAGAAATTGTTAAGGATAAAGAGCGTGAAGCTAAGATCGATGTAGAGGATAGTGATGAAGATGAAGATTTATTTAATTATGAGCATCCTGAATTAACAGAAGAAGATTATCAAGAGTATGAAGATATGAAAGAATCAGAAAGAGATAAAGATGAAGATATGTTAAACGGAATATTGGAAGGGGTTTATAAATAATGGCATTAAAAGATTTATTAAACCTCTCTAATAGTAATAAAAAGATTGGTCTTTCAGAAGAGCGAGTAAGAGCTATTATTCCAGCAGCAAGATAGTATATAGCTTTCTGGAGAGAATATCCAGATATGTTTATTGATTTCTTGCAAACAGGCGGAGATGAAACTCGAAAAAAAGAAATTAACTTCTATTTTTATCAAAGAGTTTTCTTGCGGGCGGCCATGCGTTATAAGTATGTGTACATGGTATTCCCCCGTGCTTACTCTAAGTCGTTTTTATCTATAATGGTGCTTATGTGCAGATGTATTCTATATCCCGGATGTAAATTATTTATTACTTCTGGGGGTAAGGAGTAGGCTGCCGGCATTGCAAAGGAAAAAGTTTAGGAAATATGCAATGCTATTCCTGCTTTTTAGAGAGAAATAGATTGGCGAAGAGGTAAAACTCAAGAAGGAAAAGACTACTGTAAATATATCTTTAAAAACGGTTCTTATTTTGATAACGTGGCTGCAAGGGAGTCTTCTCGTGGTAAACGTAGACACGGTGGATTAATTGAGGAGTGCGTCGGCGTAGATGGAGATATATTAAATGAAGTTTTAATTCCTTTAATGAACGTTGATAGACGTTGTTTGGATGGTTCTGTCCATGAAGAAGAAACACTTAATAAATCTTAGATCTATGTAACTACCGCTGGATGGAAAAACACGTTCCCCTACAATAAGTTGATTACTTTATTAGTTCGCATGATATTAGAGCCTGAAAAGAGTATTGTAATGGGCGGCACATGGAGAATACCAGTGCTAGTAGGCTTGCAATCCCGCAATTTCGTGTAGGAGTTGAAGCAAGACGGCACCTTTAATGAAGCTTCTTTTGATAGAGAATATGAATCAAAGTGGAGTGGAACCGTAGAAGACGCTTTCTTTAATGGTGAGGCTTTTGATAGAAGTAGAAAGTTGCTACAACCGGAATATGAAGCGTCTGGGCGTTCTTCAAATCAAGCTTATTATATTCTTTCTGTTGATGTGGGTAGAAAGAAATGTTAGTCTGTTGTATGTGTATTCAAAGTAACTCCATAGTCTCAAGGTCCAGCAATTAAATCTTTAGTTAATATTTATACTATGGATGATGAACATTTTGAAGATTAGGCAATAAAACTTAAAAGATTTTATTATGACTATAAAGCAAAGACCATTGTTATTGATGGTAATGGTCTTGGTGCGGGATTAATGGACTATATGGTAAAACCTCAAATAGTTCTAGATACAGGAGAAGTATTTCCAGATTTTGGAGTAATGAATGATGAAGATGGAGAATATAAACGCTTTAGAACAGATACGACAGAATTTGATGCTATCTATGAAATTAAAGCTAATGCTCCGATAAATACTGAGGCTCATAGTAATGTATAGACACAATTAAGAGCAGGAAAACTGAGATTTTTAATTGACGAAAAGGTTGCTAGAAATAAATTGCTTGGAACTAAAAAGGGTCAAGCTATGAAACCCGAAGAAAGGGCAGAATACTTAAAACCATTTACTTTAACTTCTATATTAAGAGAAGAAATGCTTAACTTGCGCGAAGAAAATGAGGGCGTTAATATTATTTTGAAATAGGCTAATAAATCTGTTCCAAAGGATAAGTTCTCTGCGCTTGAATATGGATTATATTATATTAAACAAGAAGAAGATAGTAAGCGCAAAAGAAAGAGTAGAAGATTCTCTGATTTTATGTTTATGAGTGGGGTGTAAGTATGAAAGCTAGTCGCGGAGAAATTAAGATTCATGAAATATTAGAGCAAAATGGCATGAACTTTAAAGAAGAGTATGAGTTTCCTGGATTAAAGGCTCCAAGCGGTAGACCTCTTCGTTTTGATTTCGCTGTTTTCGATGATGATGGAAATCTTGATTTTTTAATTGAATATCAAGGTAAATAGCATTATTAGGCAGTAAGTAAATTTGGTGGTAATCGGGGATTATACCAATAGAAATATAACGATAATTAGAAGCGTAGGTTCTGCGCTTTAAAAGGTATTACGCTTATAGAAGTTCCTTATACAGAGGAAAATATCATCTCTTATGATTATTTAATGTCAAAAGCGGGTTATTAACCGAGGAGGTGATATACTTTGCTAAAGCGTAGGCAAGAAGATATTAAAGCTAAAGGCTTTAATCTTTTAAGTTAGGGAATTACTCGCTATCAAGAGAATGAAGATGAAGAGATATTAGGATATGATACCGTAGATTATTCTAAGATGAGAATTGGTTTGCGGACAGTGGATGATGCGCTCATTAATCTAGGTGTATATAAGAAGATAAATAGGAATTATGGAGATAAAAAGTTTGTTCTTAATGCGATATATAAGCATGATTATAAAACTTTAAGAGAGATTTCTGATTATTTTTATGAGAGTAGTGGTATTTATTATCGTTTATGTAAATATCTAGCTTTCTTATATAGATTTGACTGGTATGTTACTCCTTATATGGTAGATGCGAGTAAGGACAAAGAGAAGCTATTAAAAGATTTTTCTAAAGTTTTATTATATCTTGATAAATCTAATGTAAAGCGAATGTTTGGAAATATCGCGCTAGATATTATTAAAGAGGGCGCTTATTATGGAATTATTGTAGATTTTGGCGATAGATTTGCTATCTAGAAGTTGCCAGCTACCTACTGCCGTAATAGATACTTCTAGGGACCTAATCCTATTGTTGAATTAAATCTTCAATTTTTTGACGCTTATTTCCCTAATCCTTAGTATAAAATCTAGATATTAAAGACTTTTCCTAAAGATGTGTAGAAGGCTTATGTTTTATATAAGTAGGGGAAATTAAAAGGGGACTATCCTGGAGATGTTACCGTATGGTATCCGCTTGATCCTAGTATTTCTGTTAAATTTAGCTTAAATGATAGTGAATATCCTTCTCTTGTTGGAGTTATTCCTTCTATTATAGATTTAGATCAAGCTCAAGAATTAGATAGACAAAAAACCATGCAATAGTTATTAAAGATTATTATTTAGAAGTTGCCATTAGATAAAAATGGAGATTTAATTTTCGATGTAGATGAAGCGAGAGATATTCATAACAATGCGGTAGCTATGCTTAAGAGAGCTATAGGTGTAGATGTATTAACTACTTTTGCAGACATTGAGAAGATTGATACTAAAGATAATAACTCTAATACAACAAGAGACGACTTAGAGAAAGTTGAACGTACTGTTTATAATAACTCTGGTGTAACTCATAATCTTTTTAATGCTGATGGTAATATTGCAGTAACTAATTCTATACTTGCGGACGAGGCTAGCGTTAGAGATATTCCGCTCTTATTTGAAGGATTATTAAATCGAGTAATCGAAAGATTTAATAGAAAGAACCATTACGAATTTAGAGCTGGAATGTTAGAAACTACTTAGTTTAATTATAAGGAATTAGCTAAGTTATATAAAGAACACGCATAGCTTGGTTATTCAAAAATGTTACCATAGATTGCCCTTGGGCATTCTCAGTCTAGTATTTTAGCTACATTAACATTTGAGAATGAAGTATTGAATTTGGCAGATATTATGATTCCGCCAATGAGTTCTAATACCAGAAGCGGAAAAGATTTGGGTAACAATAATTAGTCCACTAATACTAATTCTTAGAATAAGTAGACAAGTTCAGATGGAGCTGGTCGACCGGAAAAAGAGGATAATGAAAAATCTGATAAAACAATAGCGAATAGAGAAAGCTCATCGTAAAGGAGGGATTAAACTTGCACGTTAGTGTTCCTATTTCTAATACAATGGAATATATTAAAGGCACTTAGGTTTCTCCTTTAATTAGCAAAGGCATTTGTAAAGTATGTTATGTCGGACAACAGCCTAATCGTAATCATACAGTAATTACCAAAGATGTTGCTACTGAAATGGGACGTAAGTTACCAGGTAGTCCTGTTGTTGGATATTTTAATCAAGATACTAAAGATTTTGAAGGACATAATAGAGAAATTATTGTAAAAGACGGTAAGTTTGAAATTGTTGATGTTACTAAAGCATATGGATTTGTTCCTACGGATGCCAATGTATGGTTTTAGAAGTACAATGATGAAGGTGTAGAAAGAGAATATCTTGTAACAGATGTGTATATCTGGGATGGTATATACCCCGAATCTAAGAGAATCTTAGAGAAGGGAAACAATCATTCAATGGAGTTAAGTCAGGAAAATCAAAAAGGTTTTTGGACAAATGATGATAAAACACATGGAAGAATCTTTATCTACAATGAAGCATTGATTGAGAAATTATGTGTACTTGGAGAAAATGTTGAACCTTGTTTTGAGGGTGCTCAATTTGGTTCTCAATTCTCTTTAGAGGATAATCAAGAGTTTTAGAATCTTAAAACTATGATGTACTCTATGATGGATCAATTATAGAAAACTTTAAATAAGGGAGGCTCTCAAGAACCTATGGAAGAGAATAAAAATAAGTTTACTCAGAATCCTGACGAGGGAGAAGAGAAAAAAAATCCCGCTCCCGAGGATAATAAGCCACAAGGAGAAGAGAAGCCTAAAGATGGAGAGAAGAAATATAATCTTGAAGAAGTGACTGAATATACAGAGCTTCTTGAGAAGTTTAATGATCTTAATGATAAATATTCTGCTCTCGAACAAGAAAAGGCTACTCTTGATACAGAAGTTGCTAATCTTAGAGAGTTCAGACTTAAGGCTGAACGTCAGAGTAAGCAGCAAATGATTGATAGTTTCTATATGCTGAGCGATGAAGATAAAAAAGATGTTGTTGAGCATATTGATACTTATTCTTTAGATGAAATTGAAGCTAAGTTATCTATTCTTTGTGTAAGAAACAAGGTTAATTTCAATCTTGAAGAGAAACACGAGGAAGAAGATGACAAAAATCCACAGGGACTTTTCAATCTTAACCAAAATGATATAAATGATAACGTTCCTGATTGGGTAAAAGCAATTCGTGAAACTGCTAAAAGCAGTATTTAAGGAGGATTAAATAATGGCTAAGAGTGCAACAAGATTGGGCAAAGCAACTTTTGTCCAGTATGGATATGGCCAAGTAGAGCCAAACCATCTCTCCGCTCCTAGAAATGGTCAGATTTATGCTCAGCTTCCTGCTAAGAGTGATATTGACCTATTAGAGAATGGTCAGTTTGTAAAATATGACTATGCTGCAGGCGTATGTGATTTTAGCACAGAAGCTAAGTCTGGTGCATGGATGATGGTATTTAATGAGGTAAAGATTTATGAGGATCGCGAGACTGATGCGGACTTCGCCATGATTAAGAACAATTATAATGGCCGCGTTTATAGTCCTGTTGGTCAGACCACATCTGCTGTTTCTACAATTTCTGATTATAGCGCAGATGCAGTTCGTGAGGGTAGCAACGTAGGATATAAGAAAAACTTTGAAACATTCTCCTATCCTGCTATGATGCCAGAAGGAACAAAGATGGTTCCTCGTGTATTTTATATTAGTATTGGTGATATTTGGACTACCAATACTATTATGAATAATTCCGGTGAACTTGCCGCTGGAGACATTCTAAAAATTGGAACTAACGGCTATTTAACAAAGGATACTGATAGTTCTGCTAAAGGCGGAGATCTTGATCCTAAATTTGTTGTTGTAAAAGTTTATACTATGCCAGACCTTCAGCCTGGTGTTAAAGTACAACGTGTAGCGTAATTGGAAGGAGTGAAATAGAATGTTAGATAAGGCTAATTTACTTAGTTTAATGAGAACTGTTGCCAATGCTAATCCTTCTGGTACCTACAGCTATCAAGGAGAGTCTTTCTCTTATGATGCTCTTAACACCACTCTTCGTAATGAGTTAAATGAATTAGTTGGCACAGAGGAACTTTACCAAGAGAACAAGAATACTCTATTCTCTCTGATTGCTCAGACAATGGACGAGGTTGTTCCTAATCGTCTACTTAGCTCTTATGGTAGCTTTGCTGAGATTAGAACCTTTGGTCAAGGTGATAAACCTGTATTTATTCGTAGAACTGGACGTACTCGTGCAAAGCAGTTCATCACTCGTGTTGGACTTGCTGGCGTGTATGAGACCTTCAAACTCGGAGCTGAAAGCTTTGAGATTGGTACCAGTGCTATCGGTGGAGCTGCTCGCATTGGATTCGAGGAGTTCCTTGATGGTAGAGTAAACTTTGCTGAACTTACTCAGATTGTTACTGAGGGTATGCAGGAACTTATCTATAGAGAGATTGCTGCTGCTCTTATGAGTTCTATTAATCAGCTTCCTGCCGCAAACCGTTGTGCAGTTGCTGGTTTCGATGAGGCTACAATGGACTATCTTGTAAGCACAGCTAGCGCTTATGGTCAACCTACTATTTATTGTACTCGTGAGTTCGCTGTAAAGATGCTTCCTGATAATGATGCTTGGGTTTCTGATAACATGAGAGACGAGAGATGGAATCGTGGTTATCTTGGAAACTATAAGGGCACTCAGGTAGTAATTCTTCCTCAGACTTTAGAGGACGAGACTAACGCTAAAAAGATGATTGATCCAGGTTATGCTTGGGTTATTCCTACTGGCGCTGATGGACGTCCTGTAAAGGTTGCTTTTGAGGGAACTACTCATGTGCGCGAGCGCAATGATAACGACGATTGGTCTCGTGATATTCAGGTCTATCGTAAAGTTGGTGTTGGTGTTATGATGACCAATAACATCTTCTCTTATGTTGATACTGAACTTCAGGGCGAGCTTGATAACGTCAATCCTAATCCAAATAATGGTTAATTTATGAGGGGATAGGGAAATATCCCTATCCCCTTTTATTTATTGAGAAAAAGGAGATAAAATATTATGAAAGATAAGTGTACTGTTTATAACAAAAGTGCTGGACACGTGGTGTATAGACTTCCAGAATTGGGACTACGTCGTCAGTTCTATCCAAGAGAAGCAAAGAAAGATATTTCTGTCAATGAGCTTGAAAAGTTGGCGCAAACACCTGGCGGCCGCAAATTAATTCTTAATTATTTGATGGTTGATGATAAGGAAATTCTTGAGTATTTAATTAATGGTAGAGTAGAGCCAGAGTATTGGATTAAAGAAGAAGATATTAATAATTGGATGTCTACTTGCACATTAGAGGAATTTCAGGATGCTCTTGATTTTGCTCCAGAGGGCACCAAAGATTTAATTAAAGCTCATGCAGTTTCTCTTCCTTTAAATGATATGTCAAAGAGGGATGCTTTGAAAAAGCAACTTGGATTTGATGTTAATAAGGCTTTGGAACTAATCGCTAGCGAAGAAAAGAAAGAGGAAGTTAAACCAGTAAGAAGAGTCCAAACAGCAGAAAGTGACGCTCCTAAGCGTAGAGTAACTATATCTGAATAATAAGCAAAGGAGGTTAAAGCCATGGATAACAATAAATATCCTATTCAGGGCGATCCCACTTCCTTTGAAGAGGTATATGATAGATTCTTCGGTAAGATTACAGATGATATGTATATGGAGTGGACTAAGGAGGATACCGAGAAAGATTTGTATAATATTTTAATGGATGCTCTTCCCGGTTTTGAGTTTCCTCGTTTTCCACTTTGGAGTTTTACAGAAGTAGAAAAAACCGATGAAGAGACTGAAATAGTAACTACTATTCCAGCCTTTTCCGCACATTTAACAACCGAAGAAATTAATATATTAGCAATATTGATGTATAATACATGGTTATAGCGTCAAGTTGCATCAATCGAATAGACTAGAATGAAGTATTCTGGTACTGATTTCAAAATGACTTCATAGGCAAATCATCTAGCCAAATTAATCGAATTAAAGAAAGAGGCAGAGCGCCAAGACCACCATATGCAACGCCTTTATAAAAGAAGAAAACTAATTGATAATAATGGCTCTTATAAATCTAACTGGTCTACTTTAAGAGAGACGAGCGTTTTTGATGGATAAATATGATATTAATTTCCCATTAGAAACAAAAGAGCAAGATTTAAAGAGACTTATTAATTAGTTGTGGAAATTAATTCCAATGCGGGAAAACGAAGAAGATTGGATAAATCATTTAAATACTATGATTGAAGAAATTAGTGGTTTGGTAGAGATATATAAAAATAAAGTTGAAGGACTTATTTTATTATCTAAGTTAGAGGGCTTAACCTCAGAAGTGTGTAATGATTTTATGATTTATCGCAAAACAGTCTTTAGATGTATTGATTTGCTGGCGCAGGTGATTAGAGATGAATAATCTTGAATTAATGCGAAAAAGACTTGAATGGTAGGGTGGAGTCCGCCAAGAAGATAGAATGATTAAAGATAAATGGCGCACTCTATAGCGAGCTTTGTAGTATTCCTATTAGGCTTGCACAGTTTAGATGGTTTAGAAGTCATGTTAGGTATTAAATGCAGATCCTTCTGCTATTGATAAAGAGTTCGGTATTTTTCCAGTATGGCGAGCTCTTATTAATCCTGATAAAGTAAAGCAAGATTACGATGATAAAATAATCTCAATAGATCATATGGCTCAATATGAACCCGGGGATGTATTTGAGTGGAAAAGAACCGGAACGTATTGGATTATTTATCTTGAAGAAGTAACAGAAGATGCGTACTTTAGAGGAGAAATAAGGCGTTGTAGATATAAGATTAAATTTAAAGATTAGGATGGGAATTGGTGTGAAACTTATGCCGCTATTCGCGGTCCAGTTGAAACCCAAATTGAATCTATTTAGAAGAATTAGGTAAGAATAGATAAACCTAATCTTAGTTTAAATATTCTTATGCCAAGAAATGAAAAGACAGTTTATGCTTTTGATAGATATAAAGAATTTCTGCTTGATGGACGCTGTTGGAAAGTTTAGGCTCCAGATGGTATTAGTATGAGTTATGGGGACAACAATGAATATGGCGTGCTAGAAATCAATGCAGAAGAAGATTATATCAATAGAGATACTGATGATATAGAGAATGAGATGAAGGATGGTTTGGTTATTGAACCAGATGATCCTACTCCAGAGAGCAGAATCATCGGCGAAACTTTTATTAAACCGATGATACAAGAAACTTATTCTGTTGAAGAAGCCAACGGAGATTGGTCAATTCTTGAAAAAAATATTCCTGTAACTATTTGTCCAAGTGGTAATAAATCTATATAGATTACTTGGAATAAAACTACTCATGGTCAATTCACTCTAGTATGGAAGAAAGGTTAGACTATATTAGAGAAAGTTATTGTGGTAGAATCTTTATTTTAAGGAGTGAATTGAATGAAGAAGAATACTTATGAGTATCCTAAATCTAGTCTACTTGGCATGTAGAAAGATGCTGCTCTAATTATGGAGAGGATTCTTTCTAACTAGAACGTATTGAAGCTATTAGCTTACAATACAAGAGATTGGAAAAGCAAACCAATGGTTACAGGAGATATGATAAAAGAAATGTTTGAAACTTAGTAGATTTCTGCTGTACCAAAGATTAAAGTTGATAAGCCTGAGAAAACTTATTTAAGATTAAGCTATGGTACAATGGTTAGAAATTCTACTAATCAAGAGTATAGAGATAATACTTTTGGTATTGACATTATTTGTCATTATGATAATTGGGATTTAGGGGATTATGATTTACGCCCTTATAGAATTGCGGGCGAGATAGATTCAATGCTCGATAAGACTCACTTAACGGGCATAGGAGAGCTTGAATTTGTATCTGCTGTACCTTATATATATGACGAAGAATTTGCGGGGGTCTCTCTTACTTATCTTGCTATTCGTGGCAATGAAGATAAGGTAAATCCTCTTGTCTGATTATAGATTGGCTTTAATGGCTGGGATCGATATTCCTATCCCTGAATTACAACTTATTATTCATGTTCCCACCATTAGAGAAATCGCTCTTATGGGAGAGACGAAATTTTTTATGGCAGTTCAATATCTTTGTTTAGACAAAGAATCATTAATATAGGACGAAACTCTTTTATCATCATTGACTAATTTTCAAGTATTGATGAAGGTGTTAGAACAATCACAGGATAAGGATAAGAAAAATGCAATTATCATGTTATTAACTTTATTATTTCCAGAGTATACGCCGATAATCACTAGAAACTCTATTATGCTAAACAAAATGGCAGATAAAGAGACTAGATTAATAGATAATGATAACTTTGATGTGTTTTAGGACGCGTTAAAAGAGATTTTATGCGTGAATAGTATTTTTCAAGGTAATAATATTATTTATAATCCAGCTAATGATAGAGCAAAAGAGATTGCTGAAAAACTTATGCGAGGACGTAAGAAAGTGGCAGAAATCAAAAGCAAAGGAAATAATGAAAGTGTTCTAACTCGTTATATATCTATCTTAACAATCGGAACTAATACAATGAGTATAGAGGATTGCCTCAATCTCAATATGTTTTAGATATTTGATTTAATGGAAAGATATAGCGCATTTATTGAATGGGATGTTGACTTGCGGGTTCGCCTCGCAGGTGGCAAACCAGATAAACCAGTTGAATCATGGATGCGAGATATACATCCTAAAAATTAAGGAGGAAACGAACCTATGAGATTTGGTATTCGTGAAATTTGCGACGTAGTTCTTCGTGCTAAAAGTTATCAAACTCTTGGTAGCCGCAAGTTCTATAAGAATGAACCAGTTCTTTATTTTGATACTTTAAGAACTTCTACTCTTGAAGGTGCAGCAACAACTGTATATGCTCAAGGTGGACGTGGCTATACTAGATTGATTGCTTGGGAAGGTGAACGTACTCTAACCTTCACAATGGAAGACGCTCTACTCTCTCCAGAGAGCTTCTCTATTCTATCTGGTGCAGGTTTACTTGATGCGACAGCAGATAAACCTATTTTTGTTCATCAAACTTCTCAAATTGAAGTTGAAGCCGATAATACTATTGTTGTTCCAGATCTAGCTTGCTGGAATAATAAAAAGGTTATGGAAGTAGGAACTAGAGACGGTCAAGTAGACGATTATTATGAGAGTGCAGCTGATATTTTCATTATGACTCTTGATGCAAATGGTCAAGTTAATGCTGAGCCTTGCATTCCAGTAAGAGCAGTATATGATGAAACAGCTAAAACAACTACACTAACTTGTTATTCTCATGCTGGAACTCTTCCAGAAGATAGCGTAGTTCTTGTAGACTATTATGTAAAACGCACCGGCGGAGCACAAACGATTGAAATTACCGCTGATAAATTTGGTGGTAACTATTATCTTGAAGCTTCTACCCTATTCCGTCGTGAAAGCGATGGCGTTGATATGCCTGCTGAATTTATTATTCCTAACTGCAAAGTACAAAGTAACTTTACTTTTAGTATGGCTGCTAATGGAGATCCTTCTACTTTCACATTTACAATGGATGCTTTCCCTGATTACACTAAATTCGATAGAACTCATAAAGTTCTCGCAGCTATTCAGGTAATTAATGATGAAAGTGAAGAGTCAGAAGAAACTCGTGAACCTTGTACACAGTCTTTTAATGTAGCCGCTTATAGTGGCGCGGGATTGAATATTATTGAAGCAGGAACAGATGATAATATTCAATTAACTGTAAGCGGCGAGTTAACTACTGGTAGTAATTTATATGATACCGCGACTTTTGGAACTTTAAGTGATGATGCAGTTGAAGTTGATTTTAATTTACCTGTAAGAACAGATAAGGTATATACCATTAAACAAGAGAATCCAGCTTTAGGCGAATTTTGGCCAAGTGAATTCGCAGATGATGTAAAAGAGAAAGATTATGAAGGTAAACTCTTAAATAATGAACCTTATCAAATTGTTTTAATGCAGGGTGGAACCCCAGTAATAATTACAGTTACAGAAAAGGATTCTCAGAAAGTCGTTACAAAGATTACTATTACTAACTCTGTCACATTTGCTTAATTTAATTTGAAGGGAGGACATTATGTCCTCCCTTTTTCTTTTTATAAGGAGAAGAAGGAGTATGGAAATAAATATTTATGATTATGTATAGCGTTGGGCTATCAACTATATAGTTTATCACAGCTCGCATTTAAGAGATTATGGAGACGCTGATGAGGCAAATAGTCTTTTTAGTGCGCAATATCAAGAGGCTATGAGTAAATTGCGGACTGCGGGAGTTGAGGTTAATATCTCTTCAATTCAAGCTTAGATGCAGTCATAGACCTTGGCGGCCGCAAAAGGTTTATATATTTTGAGTGATTTAGAGATTGGAACTCTACTTGATTCTACTCTTGATGAAATAGCCGCGGGAATAAATGAAGGAATTGAACTTGCAGGATAGACCATAGGATTTGAGAATTATAATAATATAATTCAAGAGGCTAGCGGGTTTAGTAATCTATTAGCTAGTGGGCAAGCGGATGTACAAAGAGTTAATGAATTTTTTAGATTGATAGTAGATGGGCTTTTATAGGCTAACGCTATTGATATTAGTGTATTAGATGCTTTAACTTAGATGGGAAGATAGTTAGTTGGAACTAGCTTTTAGATAAATTAGGGTTAGTAGAATGCGGTTGTGGCCGCAAGTGATATTGATGTATAGACTGCTCAAAGAGTAATTGAGTCTTTGAATAGGGCGGTTTAGAAACTGGGAAGCGAAGGGTTTATTAATTCTCGCTCTTTTGCTAATACTATATCTTATATTTTTAGACAAGCTATTGGTAATCGCATAAGTTAGCTTATTGTAGCAGAAGGTATTAATATCGGGGTTAATACCGCTGATAGTATCTTAGATAAGTTTATTGCTTAGTCTGGTGGAAAGATGCAATGGATTGATAGGGGACAAGGATAGAACACTGTTTCTAGTACTAAAGGTACAGTAAATATATTTAATAATGATGCTTTTAATCTTAGAGTAACTAAGAACGGTTAGACTTTTGATATAGAGATAGGTACTAATATTAATGCTAGATGGTAGAATAGAAGATAGTCTTAGAATAAAATATCGGTTTTCGCAAATATGAGTGTAGGTAATTATTTTTCTGGATAGCCTGAAAAATATCTTGCTTATAATATGATTGCACATAGAGCGACAGGAGCGGATTTTGAAGAAGCATTTAATAATATTCGTGCTACTGTTGCTGCATCATTCTTTAATGAATGGGTATAGCAAGGAGAGTTTTCTTCTATTAGAGGACATATTGGTTAGTTGCTTATAGTTAATGGGAAAGTATTTTCAGTTTAGAGAATTGTGAATAACATATGTGATGATATAATGCGTAATAATGCGCATGAAGTCATTTCTATTGGTGGAGATTCAGCAATAGGAAATAGATGGTAGGGCAATAGCGGACCCAATATATTAGATGCTATAACTCGTAGTAATATAGTAAATGGGGTTATAAGTAAGATGGTTATTGCTGCTACTTTAAATAATAATATATTAACTAAATACGCATATTAAAACTTGACATTAGTTAAGTTTTCTAGTATAATAAAGATATAAATGAGATAAAGGAGTTTTAGATATGACTTTTAAGGATTTAGAGCTTGAACCTAAAATTGGATATACAGAGGTAAAAGTAGGGGATGGGAAGATTTTAAAGGTTGCTGATTATCTTCCTATTGTTGATAAGGGGAATTTTATCACCTTTATTGTGGATTTATCTCTTGATGATACGACAGGATGTTTTAGTCCAGTGCGGGTTGAGACCTATTTCGCTATTGCGCTTTGTAGATGGTATGCGGGCTTGAGTTTTGACGAGGAAGATGTTCATGATAATATCGCCAAAACTTATGATACACTTGAGACTAATGGTGTGATTGATGCGATTAGAAGCGCAATTCCGCAAGAAGAGCTTTGCTTTATGGAAGATTTAGTCAAAGACACTATTAAAGATATTGCAAGATATAATAGTTCTGCTGCTGGTATTATTCAGATGATGAATCAAAATGCTGGTGGCTTGAATGAACAAATTACAGATATGTTAAATAAGATTAAGAACGGTGAAAATCTTGAAACATTGTCTGTAATTAAAGATGTGGTTGGAACAGATTAATAAATCTAATATAATTTGTAAATTAGATAGAGAATTAAAAGGCTCTTGAGAAGATTATAATTCTCAAGAGCCTTATTTGTTTTATTGGAGATAAAGGAGGAAAAGGAAGTGCCTAGTAACAGAAGAATACGATATACTGTAGGTTTTGATGCAGATACTTCTTAGTTAAAAGCTTCTATTAATGAAGTTTTGACAAGTTTATAGAAGTTAGGAAGTTAGCCATCGCTTTCTGGTGAATTGTAGCAAGCTTCTGCTGCAGCATTAGATTTAGCTAGAAATCTTTAGAGTTCTATAAATGGAAGTACGGGAAAACTCGATCTTACGGCTTTTAATGATAATTTAGCAAGAAGTGGTAGAAGTTTAGAATATTATCGTGATTAGTTGAGTAGACTAGGAATTTAGGGACAAGAAACATTTTTAAATCTTTCTTAGTCTATTATGTCAGCTGAAACTCCATTAATTAGGACAAATAAGTTAATGTCTGATTTGTGGATTACAATGAAGAATACTATTCGTTGGCAAATTACTTCTAGCGCGCTATAGGGATTTATAGGATCTCTTGAAACCGCATATGGGTATGCTCAAGATTTAAATGAATCTTTGACTAATATTCGAATAGTTACTGAAAGTTCCGCTGAAGACATGGCCAATTTTGCAAAATAGGCAAATGAGGCCGCTAAAGCATTAAGTACAACTACAACTGATTATACAGATGCAGCTTTAATTTATTATCAGCAAGGTTTATCAGAACAAGAAGTTATTGATAGAACTGAGACAACGATTAGAATGGCTAATGCGGCTGGCATTAGTGCTTAGACTGCTTCTGACCAATTAACTGCGGTTTGGAATAATTTCTATGATGGTAGTAAAAGTCTTGAATATTATGCTGATGTAATGGTGCGTTTAGGCGCTGATACCGCATCCAGCTCTGAAGAAATTTCAGAAGGTATCTAGCAATTCGCTTCTGTAGCTGACACTGTAGGTTTAAGTTATGAATATGCAGCATCAGCTCTTGCTACTGTAACTGCCACAACTCGTGAATCTGCCAATACGGTAGGTACTGCTTTTAGAACATTGTTTGCTCGTATTCAAGGCTTAAATCTTGGAGAAACGCTTGATGATGGTACTACATTAAATAAATATTCCTAGGCTCTTGAAAAAGTAGGTATTAGCATTTATGATGTTAATGGCGAAATTCGTTCTATGGATAGCTTACTTGATGAAATGGGAGCAAAGTGGGAAACTTTGAGTAATGATCAGTAGATTGCATTGGCTCAAACAGTCGCAGGTGTACGTCAATATACTCGTCTTATTGCTCTTATGGATAACTGGGATTTCTTCTAGGAGAACCTGGCCAGTGCATACGGAGCAGAAGGATCTCTACAAGAACAGGCAGATATTTATGCAGAATCTTGGGAAGCCGCTAGAGATAGAGTTGGTGCAGCAGCCGAAGATATTTATGATAGCTTAATTAATTCTGATTTTTATATTAGTGTTGATAATGTATTAACTCCATTCTTGAGTACAGTAGCAGATATTATTGATGGATTAGGTGGAATGTCAGGGGTACTAGCAACTACAGCTTTATTAATGAATAGAGCTTTTGGGGATAAAATAGCTCAAGGCATGAGAGATATAGCTGCAAATTTAGGTATTATTGGGAAAAGAGAGAAAGAGCGCGCTCAAGATTTGCGAACTTAGGCTGCAGCAATGGCAGATATTATAGCGAAATCTACCCTTGAAGATACTATATAGGGGAGAATGGTTGGGACTCAAGCTGAAATTGTTCGTCTTTAGGGCGAATCTGCAGCGGCTGCGACATAGTTATCAGAACGTTAGGCTGGACTTTTATAGCAAGATTTAGATAGAGTAAAGACCTTGCAGACTTAGGTAAATTTGATTGGTTAGCAAGTTACCGAGTCTGATAAATTGATTACTTCTTATACTAATAGTTTATCTGAACATTTAGGCTCTAATAGTAATTGGAGAAATAAATTATTAGAAGGATTAGTGCAAGAAGATGAAAATAGTTTTTCTTTATACGGAGATATAGAAGAGGGAGTTCTTTATAATGATTAGTTAAAATCTAATCAAGATGCTTTATCAGCTTTAATATCTAAATTAAAAGATGCAAGCGTAAATCTATCTAGATTTTAGGAAGTATAGAGATTAGTTGGATCGGGAACAGATCAAATATCTCAAAGCACTATTGATTTAGTTAGAAATTTAAATCTTTTTGAGGGCGCTCAAAATGCAACAAATCAGGAGATAATAGAATATCTTTCTGCGTAGGGGCAGTTTAGCGCAGATACTAGAATGGCTGCTTAGGATGTGGCTGCTTTAACTAGAGTTATTAGTTCATTAGGTGATGGATCTATTAGATTTAGAAATGATTTGAGTGGATTAGTAGCGGCCTTTAAGAATAATGAAATTAGTAGTTAGGCTTTTGAATAGGGGCTTGCTAGGTTAAAGCAAGAGATGGATTAGGTTACTTAGGGATTAAGAAATAATAGATATGCCTCTTTAGATTGGTCGGAAACGTTAGTTAAAGTTGGAACATCTTTATCTCAAATTACCATGGGAATGACAAGTATTAATTCTATATTCTCTACCTTTAGTGATTCTATTAAAGAAGGAGAATTTACTCTTGAAGATTTTAATATTATTCTTACTAATTTGGGAATGTTATTGCCTGCTCTTTCAACCTTGTTTAAACAAAATGCTTTATAGAATAGTTTAACTGCAATATCTTATTTAACAGTAGGAGCTTCTGCAAAGACTGCGGCGTTAGGCATTACAGGAATTGGAACTGCCATTTCAACAGCACTACCTCTTATTGGATTAATAACTTTAGGAGTTACTCTTCTTGTTAATATTATCTCTGCTCTTGTTGTTACAGAAGAAGAAGCTAGAGAAAAAATTTCTGATGCGACTCAGGCTTATGAAGATTAGAAATCTGCTTTAGAATCTTTAAATTCTGAATTGTAGACAACTAAAGATAGAATTGAAGAATTAAATAATCAAGATACTTTAACTATTGTTGAATAGGAAGAGTTGACTAAACTAGAGCAAGCAGAAGCTTCTTTATAGAGACAGGTTGAATTGTAGGAAAAATTGGCTTAGGAAGCTCAAAAAGCTCAAGCCTAGACTATTGAAGAAAATTATGAAAAATCCACTGGTAGTCTTGCTGAGGGACCAGATCTTAATTAGGAGATGGTTTATAGAGTTGACAATGGAGCTGATGAGTGGTATCAATAGGCGCTAGCTAATGCTCCAGAAGGAGACGAATATTATAAAACAACTCTAAAAAATGAATATGATAGAATGCTTGCTGACCAATGGCAATCTGGATATGTAGATATAGATACGTGGTTTAATAGTGTTACTCAAGGATTGGATAAAACTTCAGATGCTTATAGAGATTATTTAGTTTAGTATCAAGATTGGGCAAAGTAGAATGAATAGATAACTGCTCAATGGGTTACTGAAAATTCTGAAGCTATTTAGCAAGCTGAAAGTGATTATACTGCTTATGTTTAGGCTATAGTAGATGGAGCTATTGAATATAATCCTGAGACTGTTGCTAATATGCAAGAGCAATTAGCAGAAATTCGTAAAAACTTATATGGTAGCGAAGGAGAATATGAATAGGTAATTTTAGAACCTATTTTGAGCAATCAATCCGTTAAATAGATTTCTTCTGAGCTTTATTCTGTGCTTGCTAATAGCGATATTGACGCTGCATCTGGATTAATTTCTGAATCTATTTAGAATGAATTAATGCTAGCTGGTGTTAGCGTAGATGAATTTTTAACTTTCATTAATGATAGAGTTGATTCTACTAAAGAAGAAATAGAAAATAAGTTTAGCGATTTTGATTTTGACTCTTTAACAAGTGAGGATTGGGAGATCCTCATGGATGTAAATATAGATAATTTTGATACCGTAGAAGAATTATAGGAGTTTTTAGATAATTACAAGCAGAATGAAATAAATATCAATGTAGTTGGTATTGAAGATTTAAAATCTATATTGGAATAGCTAAATGAAAGTTAGACTGCACTTGAATCTGCACTATAGTCTTATAAAGATCAAGGTTATTTAACTATGGATCAAGTACAAGAGTTAATAGCAGCAGATGAAAGTTATGCTCAGTATATTGTAAAAGTTGGAGATGCCTATAAGCTTACTAATTAGTCTTTGCAAGCATTTTTAGAATCTGAAAGACAAGAGGAACAGATTCTTGATTCAACTATTGAATCAATGAAAGAAAAAGCTGGTGTAAATACCGATTATGTTCAAAATTACACCAGTATGTGGGATGAATTAGTTAGTAGAGCGAGCGAAGCTGATGCATTAAATAATTATACTTTTACCAGTGAACAAGATGTAGAATTATTTAAACAAAGAACTTAGGCTTTAAGTGATAATGCAAAAGCATATCAAGAGGGAAGCATAAGTGCAGCGGAATATTTTGATACTATTAACGAAAGAATAAGTGGAATTAATGCTGGTTTCCATAGATTAGATGAAGAAATAGACAATAATATTGAAGAAACTGATTTATATGAAGCTACACTTGTTGCAGCTACTGGATCTATTGCAGATGGTTTAGTAGATTTAAACAAATAGTTTAAATCTGGTTCCATTAATATGGATGACTATTATGAAGGAACTATAGCAGCGACTTAGGCTTTAATTACTTCTTAGTCTAAATTAAATAAGAATATTAAATAGAACAGTGACGGAACCTGGGAGCTAAAGGATGGAGTCGATCAAACAACATTATCTGCCGAAGAGTATCAAAGAGCTATAACGGATATAGCTAATCTAAATACTTGGGAAAAACAAGTAAGTGATGCTCAAAATATGATGGGATTAGTGAATACACTAGTAGATAATTACGATTATTTACTTGGTTACGCTGATTCTTTTGGTGCTATTGATTTTACCATAGATAATAATTTTGATACAACGGCTACTTAGTTTTAGACAATGGTAGCTTCTATGGGAGCAGAATTAACAACTCTTGAACAAACAAATAATGAAGCATATAAGAGAATTTTACAAGGTGTACTTGATCAAGGTATAACTTTAGCTGATGGATTAAATACTAGTGCAGATACATTAATGCAGGCAATGTCAACTGATGCTAGCATCGCAGGAGCCGTTATTAATTCTACTATGTCTGAAAGTGCTAATACTATTAGTTCTACATCTTAGGCAGCTGGAGCTGTACTAACGGCATTAGGAGATTTAATTTCTAATTTTGAATATGATTTAGGCTTTACTCCTTATGTAAAGTCTTGGGGTAAATTATAGATCGCAGATTGGTTAGAAGGAAAGGCTACTTTGCCTTTTGAACTTCCTACGCTAGGATTAAAAATTAGTGGAGAAGGCGGAGAAGGTTTAACTAATTTTACAAACGCCTTGAAGGATGCTGGAACTTATTTATCTTCTTAGGGTACTGGTTCTGGCCAAAATGGTATTTACGATTATGGTCAAGAACCAATAACTTTTGATCCAAATGGAGTATTAGATCCTGATAGAATTACTACTGATAATATTAGAGATGATACTTCTGGAGGAGACAATGAAGGCACTGTCTACGACCCAGAAGCAGAAAAAACTCTTGAAGATATAGAAGATAGATACCATGAAATAAACCGAGAAATTGAAGATCAAAATAGTTTACTTGAAGATGTTGGAAATAATATTGAAAGAGCTTATGGTAATAGAAGACTTCAAGCATATGAAAAAGAACTTCAAGAGTTAAATAAACAGCAAGAGAACTATAATAAGAAACTTGCAGAAGCCGAAACCTATTTAGATTTTGATAAGGCGAATCTTCAAAGTTTGTTCGGTAATTCTTTAGTCTTTGATGAAAACGGAGAAATTCAAGGCTATCAACAAGTTCTTCAATCTATGATTGATGATTATAACAATAACTTCCTTGCTGATTATAATGCTTTCTTAGCAGAGTTCAGCGCTCTTACAAAAGCAGAACAAGAAGCAAGACAAGCTGAATATGATAGTTGGCAGCAATAGAAAACTGTCGCTGATGAACTCTTCCAAAAGCGTCAAGATGCTTTAGCTCAATATGAAGATACTCTTGATACAATCTAGGAGATAAGAGACTCTCAAGAGGAAATAGCTAGAAATATAGCAGATAATAGACTTAGTTAGATTGAATATAAACTTGAAGTTGTCCTTGATGTAAAAGAAGCTAAAGATGCTGTCCTTGAACTAACAAAAGATATAGCAGAGTCTTTTGGTGATATGCTTACTCACGGTATTCAGTCTACCAATATCGGTTGGGAAGAAGCATTAGGGAATATGAATATTATTGATGATTATTACGACGCTCTTAATAGTTATCAAAACGAATTGGCTAATGCGACAGATGCCACTGATATTGCTAGAATTATGGATAATTTGGCTGACTTGTAGAGTTAGGCAATTTCTACCGCAGATGCCCTGCTCGAATGGGTAGAAAGTCTTGAAACTCTTCTTCCTGATGCATTAGATGATGCTTCTGAAAGATTTGCTCAATTCACTGATCAACTTGAACATAATGAGTCTGTTCTTGGTCTTATTGAAGAATTGTATGCTCTTTAGGGAGTAACTTATAAGACGCAAGAAGGATTTGATTAGCTTTAGAAAGTTGGTCAAGAAACTATGGAAGCTCAAGTGGCTTAGGCTCAATTACATAGATCCTGGTATGAAAACTCTCGTCAGGAATTATTAGAGGCTCAAGCTGCGTTAGACGCTTTAGGTGGAGATGAGACCGATCCAGCTTATGATGGTCTTAAAGCTAATAGAGACGCTCTATTAGAAGAATTTAATGAAGCTCAAGAAGCTATGTTAAGTTCTGCACAAGCAGCTATGGAGACCGCCCAAGAAATGTATACTCAGGCTATCGAGCGAGCAGTATATGAGTTTGGTCAAACCGTATCTGGTGGAGTTGGATTAGATTTATTGCAAGATAAATTTGACCATTATATCGACCAAGAAGGTAGATATTTAGATACCGTAAATGAAGCATATGAAGTGGCTTCTTGGTATAATAAGCTACAAGAGGATATTGATAAGACTACTAACTCTAAGTTAAGAGATTAGTTAAAAAACCTGCAAGAAGAGATTGATTTGCGTAGAGAGAATAATACTTTATCTGAGTATGATTTAGAGATTCTTGAAGCTAAATATAATGTACTTCAAGCCCAAATCGCTCTTGAAGATGCGCAGAATGCAAAGAATGAATTGCGGCTGGTGCGCGATCGGTAGGGGAACTGGAATTATCAATATACCGCGGACCCAAGTCAAATTGCTGATGCTGAGTAGAATCTATTAGACGCTGAGAATGAGTGGTATAATATCGCAAAACAATAGGTTGAAGATGTCACTGGAGAAATTATTTCTACATGGCAAGAATGTCAAAGTGCAATCGAAGAGATTTATAATGACATGAGTTTAACCGACGAAGAGCGTGCAGCCCGCGCGGAAGAAATTTACGCATATTATACTCAAAAGATTAAAGATTTAGAAAACGAAAAGCAAGTTGCTATAGCCGATATGACCGAAGCCGGCAATAAATCTCTATTTGATATGGCTGTTGTTGCTGGTGATGAAGTTAGTGATTTGACTGGCATAACAAGTCAAGAAATCCAAGATATAATTGCTAATTCTGGCATGAGCATCATTGAATTGTTAATGGCGGATAACGAGCAAATTAAAGATATTGTAGGTAGTAATACTCAACTAATAGATTTGTTTGATAATGTATTTGCTAAAGACTTAGCTAATATGACTGCTAACGCAGGTAATTTTGAAGATTATCTCTCTCAAGCCATGAGTGAAGCAGAAGGAGCAATGACTCAATATCAAGATACAGTATCTTCTGTTGCTGATGAAACTGGAACAAATCTTGATGATTTAAGCGGTTATATTGATGATGTTTCTACATCTACTGATATTTGCAGAGATGCGGGTCTTGAAGCTACAGAAATGATGTGGGATTAGATTGACGCAATCCAGGATCTAAGTCAATATTATCTTGATCTTGCTGATTCTGTCTATGAATATATTGAGGCATTAAGAGATTTAGCAAGAGAAACAGCTCAAACCATGGAAAATGAAGCTAATAGAACTGATGATCTTCCTTCTGCTACTGTACCAGATAGAACTGATACTGATGATAGTAGTAATACTGGAGGAAATGGTTCTGAAGGCGGAGGTAATCAAGGTTCTGGCGGTGGAACAATTAGTCACTCTGATATGGTTCAACTTGTCTATGATATTGGTAGAGGTGTATATGACAATAACCCAGTGCGCAGAAAATAGGTTGAAGCTAAATATCCAGGAGCTTATAGCCAAGCTCAAAGTATCTTAAATCGAGCAATCGCGCAAGATGAATATAATTATCGTCATAATGGAACAGCATGGAGAAAAACAATAGAGAAGTTAGTATCTGCCGCAGGTTTTGATACAGGTGGTTATACCGGAGAATTTGATAATGCTAAACTTGCTTTCTTACACGAGAAAGAGCTAGTATTAAATCAAGAGGATACGAAAAATATCCTGTCCGCGGTCTCCGCTATGAGAGCCCTAGGACCTGAGTTTATAGCATCTATTGAGAGTGCTCTTGATAATAATGCTTTAAGCGCAAAAGGACTTATGGCTTCTAGATTGGGCAATAATACTCAAGTGGCTCCTGCTAATGATACTATCGAACAAAGAGTAACTATTGAGCACGTTGAGTTCCCGAATGTTACTTCTTCTGACGAGATTCAAGATGCACTTCGTAGCCTTGTTGATGACGCAGCTCAATGGGCTAATAGGAGAAAAGGTTAAGAGAGGGGTAACTCCCTCTCTTAACCGAGAGTAAAAGGAGGATAAATATGAATACTACTTCTGAAGCTATCTTTTAGACGGTAGATATTCTTGTTGATAAGAAATTAGCTGCTTTATAGTATGATAAAACTGTAACAGCTGAGATATATAGTATAGTAAATTTAGATACTGGAGAATATAAAGTTAAATATTCTGGCAATATTGTATCTGCCTTTTCTGATGATGTAGAGAAGCAGTACAAGGTTGGAGATAATGTTTATGTTACTATACCTCAAGATGACTTATCAGCAAGAAAAAGAATTGTATGTAAAACAAGTGAATAGTCTTTATCCTATGGAGAAATGATGTCTCTTTCTAATTCTATTGTGGAGAAAAGTCCGACCTTTGATACTATGTATGAGTATGATAGGTTTGCGGAAAGGGGCGTGGTAGCAGGCGCACCCGCAGATAGTGATCTAAGTTATGAGATTATTTATCAAGGTGAAGAAAGCGGCTATCACGGTTTATTTAGACAGTATGCTAGTGAGAATGATTTAATCAGAATTAAGGCTTCTTTTTTAACTACTTTTCACTGTGAGCATACTCAAGGTAACTATGGCTTAGAAATATAGTTCTTTACATAGAGTGGAGATATAGTTTCTTATAGACTTGATTTAAGTGCTTTCAATGGAGATCCTTACCGCTTCTAGGTCTACAGCCCGCAATCCATAGTTATATAGGCTTAGAAAAATTATTTAACTGGACTTAAATAGATTAAGTTATTTGAAGAAAACTTTATTTATGACCGTTATGTAGAATCTGGCTTAATTACAGATAGAGAGAATAGAACTATAGCTAACATTTTCGTAAAGGATATAGAAATTCAATTTGTTGAACAACGGGATCTTACAGATAATTTATACTATCTTGATATTTCTACTCCACAAGGTAATGCGTTTACTGACGAGATTACTACTCTTGATTTAGTAGGTAGATTGATATATCAAGGCGATAATATTATGAGTGATTCTACTTGTGAATGTAAGTGGTTTGAGAGAGATATAAGTGTCATGCTAGGAAGCGAATTGTACGATAAAAATGCTGGGGTCGGTTGGGCTCCCGTTGCAGCGTCCGAGAGCAACACGATGACACTTACTGCTGATCAAGTCGTTCATCAAAAGCAGTATAAATTGGTTGTTATCTACAATGAGAATGTAGTAATGACAGCATAGACTACAATTTATAATCTCAATAGCGATTATTTATTCTCTCTACGTCAAACAACAGTAGGAGAAGATATTATTGTTGAGATATAGAATAATGCAGATGATACCGTTCTCATTGGAGACTGGTATATGCTATATCCTGATGGTAGTTATACTGCGGTTGAGTTTTAGTAGAATGAAATTGTAGTAACTAACTTATTACTTTATTCTTCTGTTACTTTTATTTGCGGCGTCTATAATACGCAGCATACCGAGATTATTGGAGTATTAGAACATACTATTACGAATAGCTCTTCTGAAGATGATGTAACTATTAGCTATAGTGGTGAAGATACTTTTAGATATGATGCAAATGGCGATATAGCAGTAGAAGACGCAGAGAAAGAAAGAACTTTATAGGTTGTTTTAACTTGGAGAGATGGAGTTGGAACTTCTTACAGAGTAGAATGGATTGGGCCAGATGGGAACGATATCACTAATGTAAGATATAATCCTAGCTAGTCCATGATTGAAAATCTCTGGGTTGACAATAGTAATATTTTGCATTATACTATTAAGTAGAAGTATAAGGTTAATTTCAATAATAATACTATATTAGTTCGTATTATTACGATGGATGGATAGAAATATTCTTTCTAGAAAGAGATTCTATTCTTGAAAGATGGCGACTAGGGTACTAATGGTACTACTTATGTAACTGCGGTGCGGCCGTTTGATACCGCTACAGGCTTGAAACTATCTGGATTAAATCCTCTTATTTATAGAAATAACACATGGTAGAATACTCTACCACTTAGATGTTATGTATATAAAGATGGAGAATTAATTAATGATAATGGTAGTTATACTTTATCTTATTAGTGGACTGGAATTAATGTAAATCTTGCGGACGGCACGACTGATGACCGCAAAGTAGTAAGCGGTATGTCGCCACTTATCTCCACTCCCGCAGGCGGCTATGTAAAAGTTCAAGTAACTATCAATGATAATAAGAATGGTAGAACTTATGACATCTACTGTAATTATCCCATTGATGTTGCTCTTGATTTTGCAGATGATGAAATTAGAAATATAGATATAAGTTCTATACCATCATATATTAAATATACCGCTTCTGGTGTAAATCCTTAGTTCTATAGTAATAATATTTAGTTCTTAGTTAATGGAATTGATAGAAGCAATAATATTACTTCTTTAACTTAGAATATATTAACTATAGAGCAAGATGATGGACTTTACTACTTAGAACCAGCTGCGAGCTTTATCTTTGAAGATAACAGTGTTGCATTATTAAGATGTGCTGATGGCAATAAATATATTTATCACCCCGTTATATTATATCTTGATACTTATGGTAATGAAGCTATTAACGGATGGGATGGTACTTCGTTAGAAGTTAATGAAGATGAAGAATATGTTTATGCTCCTTAGATTGGGGCTGGTACTAAAGATAGTTTTAATCGCTTTACTGGTGTAATAATGGGTAAAGATAGTATCCAAGATAAAATAGGTTTATACGGATACAAATCTGGCGTTAATACTTTCGGATTAATGGAAGATGGTATCGCTTATTTTGGAGCTAAAAGTGGTGGTGGCTAGATCGTAATAGATGGCACTTCCGCGAGAATATATGGCGGTGGCAACTAGGCTTAGCAAGGTGGAGACGCCTCTAATGGTATGACTATTACCCTCGCAGACCTGCGGGCCGCAGGCACTACTAATGCTATCAAGATAGGTGGAGGAGTCTTTACTGTTAATTATAACGGAGCCTTAACTGCAACTAGTGCTATTATCGATGGAGTTATCTATGCTCGTTCTGGTAAAATTGGTTGTTCTAGTAGGACGAGTTCTGATGGTTGGACTATTGAGACTAATAGAATATATAGTGGAAATAGTAGTACAAGAGTGGAGTTAAATAGTGCCACTGCTACTAATACAGCTACTCCTACCAATAATAATGATTTTGCGATGTGGGCAGGTAGTAATACTGCTTCAAGTGCAAAGTTTTCTGTGTCTAAAGGTGGCTTAATTACTGCTAAAGAAGGAAATATTGGGGGATGGATTCTTTCTTCTAACAAATTAACTAGTGATAATTATAGAACTGGTATGGCTAGTTCTGGCACTTATAGGTTCTGGGCTGGCGGTAGTACGGCCAGTACAGCGAGCGGACCGGTATTTTCTGGTTCTTCTTATTTCTATGTTACAAGTTCTGGAGAAATGGTATGCCGAAATGCTTAGGTAAATGGTAATATTACTGCAACCGGTGGTACCATTGGAGATTGGATTATTTCTAATGGTAGGTTGCAAAATTCTTCTGGTACAGTATATCTTAGTTCCTCTGGAGGATTATAGGTTGGTAATAACTTTAGTGTTTCTAGCTCCGGTCGATTAACGGCTAATAATGCTAATATTACTGGTTAGATTACTGCTGATAGCGGTCGTATTGGTGGTTGGAGAATAGGTGAAGATTATATACGCGCTGGATCTACTTATTTATATGATACGGGATAGATTATTTGCAATAATTTAACTGCTGATAATGCTAATATTTCTGGAAATATTACTGCAGATTATCTTGATTGTTACGATGGATATATTGGAGGCTGGAGAATTAATAGAAATTCTCTCTATGCAGGAGATACATATTTACATTCATCTGGCATTATAGAGACTAATTATTTAGATATATATTAGACAAATGGAACGTATTTAGGAACTGTTGGTCATGTGGCTGGACAAGATGACTACGGAGTAACACATAACATTGGAATTGAAACTACTAGCGGAGAAAGAAGTATTATTCTTCAATCTGCAAGAAATATAGCTTTAAGAGCTGATGGAGCAGGAATATGGATTACTGGAGCTACTATCCATATGAATGGAGAAGTACGAGGAATTTCAGCAGAAGATATAAGTGGTCTTACTTCTTATATTCGAGATGTAGTAGAGCCAATGATTCCATCTGGCGGTGGAACTTAATAGAGAAAAAGGAGTTTTATAAATGACAAATAACGAGATTTTAAGTCTTTATGAAGGGCTTCAATCAGTTAAGAACTCTGGAGATATTAAATTTCCAGCAAGAACTACTTTTATTGTAGTTCGCAATATGAAAACTTTAGAACCTATTGTTGATGCTATTGTTGAAGCCAAGAATGGATTATTGAAAGAACTTGGTATTCCTGATGAAAAGAATCCCGGTTCATTCTTTATTCCAGAAGAAAATAGACAAAAGTTAGCTCAACAAATGGAAGATCTTGATAATATTGATAATAATATTGAGTTTAAGAAAATAAAATGGGAAGATATAGAACCTCTTAATCTTTCTATTCAAGCTATGGAAGCATTATATCCAATGATTGAGGAAGAGAATTAAAGTTCTCTTCCTCTTTCTTATTTTGGCCAATTATCTTTATTAAAACTATAAGATTTTTCAAATATCTTAGATGAGAAAAAGGAGGCGTTGACTATGCCAATTAGTATTTATCCGCCTACTTTGTAGAGTACATAGCCAGCATTTCTAGCTAGTACAAACGTTTACTAGATATACTTCACTTTATAGTCTATCACTGCTTTTAGTGATATTGGACATATACAAGTTAGAATAGTTCGTTAGTCTAACAATAGAAGCATAGTAAATACTAGTTAGTACCCAGATGGAACTATCTATAAAGCTCCTTCCGCGATTGGTTCTTTAGGTTCTTAGTATTTTGTTTCTATAAATAGAAATGAATTATCTGAACCTTGGACTGCTGGTTACTTATATAAAGTATAGATGCGGTTTGGCATTAATGCGATGTATAATTCGCTTTCAGAATTTGCAACTTGGAAATAGTAGCAAATTGATCAAGATGCTTTTTCTGAGTGGTCTACCGTAATGGTAATTAAGGCTATAGATGCTCCAGAAGTTATAATAGATAACGATGAGATTAAGAGAGAGGATGTTATTTCCACTGAACGCACAGAAGCTACTCTTACCCCATTGTTTTATGGATCTTATAGTATAGATAGTAAGAATAGCGAACTTCTTGATAGATATAAATTTGATTTATACTATGGATCAGAAGTAGATCAAGAATAGCTATTAGAAACCTCTGGATGGCTATAGCACAACGGTACGATTAATGACAGAGACGAATTTAGATTTAAGACCGTTTTAACTAATAATGAGAATTATACGGTAGTATATTCTATTGTCACAGTTAATGGTTATGAAGCGCAATCTGATCCATATACTTTCTTAGCTAGTAGAACGTATCTAGGAGAATTAGCGGGTGTATCTATTAGTATAGAAGATGATAGTATTTATTGTAGAGAGAATGGATGTATTAGAGTATATTGTACTACTACATCTAACCTAAGTGGTAGCTATATAATAACCAGAAGTACGGAAGATAGTAATTATCAAGTATGGGAAGATATTAAGTATTTATAGTTTAATAATCAAGCTCTTAATAATAGTTTAATCTATACTGATTTTACTATTGAAAGTGGTATTAAATATAAATATGCTATCCAACAAGAGAACTCTGCTGGCTTGCGGACGTCCCCGGTCTATGATGCTACAAACGCACCTCATAGCGTTAATTTCGAGTATAGTTATCTCTATAGGGATGGAGTATAGCTACGACTCTAGTTTAACCAGACTTTATCTAGTTTTAAGCATACTACTCTTAGAAGTAAGCAAGATACTTTAGGAGATAGATATCCTCATTTAGTTTAGAATGGTAATGCTTATTATGCCGAATTCCCGATCTCTGGACTAATTAGTTTTTAGATGGATGGAGATTAGACTTTCTTTACTCTTGAGAATGATGGATTTCACTATAGAGATGAATTAGTTGTTCCTAGAGATAAGTTTATTGAAACCAATATAACTAGAGCGCCTTGTAACGAATATTAGAATACTGAGAATAGCGCTGGAGTTCCTACAAATTGGAATAGCCTATCTATCTCTACTAGCCTAACTGATGATAATATCTTTGTTGAACGAATTTTTAGAGAGAAAGCAGAAGAGTTTTTAAATGACTTTACTTATAAGTTATTTAAATCTCCAACCGAGGGAAATATTATTATAGGTTTGTTAAATGTTTCTTTAACCCCGAATAATACGGTCGGCCGCATGCTATATTCTTTCTCTGCTACTGCATATGAAGTATTAGAGAATACAATAGAAAACTTAAATGAAGTTAATATAATTGATATTGGCTCATTTGAGACTCTAGCAAGCGAAGATAATAGTTACTCTTTCGGTTAGATTAGCGGTATCTATGGTAATAATATTGATCTTTATGCTATGATAAGAGAGTAGGAAGAAGTTAGTGTCGGTGGGGGTTATAAGATGAATCTGATTCAAGTAACCGATATTCTTGTAGAACAATATCCAAAGGTAGATTTAACCGCACAACTTCTAGAAATAGAGGCTCTTAGAGCTGAAGCCTCAACTGCCGGAGAAGACACTAGCGAATATGATAGTGAAATTAGTAGACTTGAAGGACTTATTTCTGTGCTCGAAGGGCCAGAAACCGCAAGCATAAAATTAGCAGTTAATGGTGCCACTATCTTTGTAGCCCCTGGAAGAAAATATCATTTAAATGAGAATATAAATTCTTTGACTCTTGTTGAATCTAGTATGCCTATCGTGATAAATTATGTATGTCAATTAAATCAAGTTGAAGATTTGAGCGCGGGAGTTGTATCTGCTATTGATGCTTCTCGTATTTGGGGATAGATTTCTGGAATATTTACTGGTACAGACAAGGTTTTAAGATATTACAATTATGATTATCTTAACAGTGAAACCTTCCGTATATTCAGCAACAACGGGCCAGAAGAACTTCTTGTTCGAGATAGTCAAGGAGATATAATTATAGATAATACTACTTTTAACCTTTATAAAATAATCAATATTTATGATATTATAAAGGAAGAAACATAGAAACAAGTAGAATTAATCTATGATACTAAATTTGAGCTTAATAGTGAAGGATAGCTAACAGATGGAGAAATTTATTATAGCTTTAGTGATATAATTCTCTTTGATATAGAAGCAGATGAAGGAACTACACTATATATTAGTTCTAGCGCTGATGGTTCTAATCCTGTCACAGTAAAAATTGGTCCAACTTGTAGATATACTCTCAATCCTATGGATAATATGATTAAGTATATTGCATTAGCGGAGCCTCAATTCTGCGTAATAAATTATAAATGCTTGACTAACCAAATGCGAATGAAGGTGGGATAGACTTATGTTCGAGTATCTAAATGACATGGACTTCCTTATGAAGCTCGACAAGCTCAATATCCGCACTCATTATGCGAAGATAATTCTTCTTTCTTTTGATGAAAAACCAATTAGAGAGATATAGGGAAATATTACGGCTGGTAGTTTAAGCGTTAATGGCTCTTCTTCTGTGCGTAGAACTATTAGTTTAACTATGTTAGCTAACGAGGATAATAGTGATATAGAAAACATAGATAATGAGATTTCTATAAACAAGAAAGTAAAGGTGTTCGTGGGATATAATAATCCGCTAAAATCCTATCAATAGTATGGAGATATAATTTGGTTTCCGTGCGGATTATTCGTACTATCTAGTGCATCAATAGCAAGATCTACATCTGGATGGACTATCTCAATAAGCGGAAAAGACAAGATGTGTTTACTTGACGGAACTGCGGGCGGCACGTTTCCTGGCTCTATAACCTTCCATGAAAGTTACATACAGAAAGATAATGAGGACATAGAAATCGTGTATCCTACTATCTTTTAGATTATCTATGAAGCGGTTAACCACTGGGGTGGAGAAGATATATAGAATATTATTATCACTGACATAGAGGAAACCTGTAAAATGTTAGTCAAGTATATAGGAGATAAACCCATATACTTTAGTAATAATTATGAGAGCATGGATTTCTCTCCAAGTGCAGACTTTCCGCACATGATAAGTTATGGACAAGATGCAGGATATAAAGAAACAGATTTCACCTATCCTGGAGAATTAGTTCTAGATGCCGGAGATACAGTAACTTCTTTATTAGATAAGATAGTAGATGTATTAGGTAACTTTGAGTATTTCTATGACGTGAATGGAAGATTTATCTTCCAAGAGATTAAGAATTATTTGAATACTGGCAGCCCATTGACAGAATTGTAGCCTGATGACTATATCAGGAGTTACAATAATGCGAAGTTTCTATACTCGTTAACCGATCTTGATACCACGACCGCAATTACTCGTAGTCCAAAGTTTGATAATATCAAGAATGATTTTTATGTTTGGGGCAAGAGAACTACTTCATCCGAGGTAGAAGTAGATATTAGATACCATCTTGCTATTGATACTAAGCCTATTATAGATTTAGCTGGATAGTATATGTGGGCTGTTATTGATGAAGAAACAGGCTTAATAGTTAGATATGATTTTAATAATCAAGCCAGCGATTATTCTGTTAATAGATATAAAACTGAATTAATTGGTCCTCCATGCGATGAATGGAGAGAGGAATTATATCGTAGAGCTTTGAACGCTTAGGTTACTAATAGTGTTTATGATAATTATTATGACTCTGAGTTAATTGCGGAATGGCGAGGTTTATATGATCCATTAAATAAGAATTGGGATGCGTATAATCATTGGAACCCTGACGTATTTAATAATCCAAGTAATTTAAACTTTTGGCTAGATTTTATAGATACAGGGTCAGAAATAGGTCGATATTCTGTAAATGAAATAGGTAGAAGGACTAAAGTGGTTAATAGTTCTGATATAACTTCCGTATATAATATGGAAGTGCCTGATATTGTATTTATTGAAGGATTAGATTAGGACTTGATTGCTCAATACAGAGGAATAGGACAAAGATTTTTTGTCTTAACTCAAGAATACTACGATTTATTCTCAATAAGCTCTACAGGCGCGAGCTGTTTTGATAGGATTCGAGAAATGATGTATTAGAATTTGAATTATAATACTACTATTTCTATCACTTGCTTACCGAAATACTATATAGAGCCTAACAATATTATCTATATAGAAGATAAAGAAAGCAATATAAGTGGAAACTATCAAATAACTTAGTTTACTCTACCTCTTGCCTATAATGGTACTATGAGTATAACTGCAACCCAAGTATTGACAAGAGTATAAGGAGGAATAGGAGACAATGCCAACTGTTGGTCAAATTTACTATAATGTAATAGATAATAACAGTGGTAGTTATGCTTCTAGTAAAGAAGATATATATACTGATTTAGTTGCTTAGGTTGGGGCCTCTTAGTTCAATAAAGTTGGTGTTTAGGCCCCTCCTGGTACAAAGATGGTCATGAATGAATCTAAATAGATCATGGTTGGCCGAACTGGTATATACGAGCTAGATGAAGATATAGCTATCACGAATATGTATTTTATTAGACCTAGAAAATATGAAAAAGATGAAGAGGCTTCTTAGCAAGCTATTTAGCAAGGAACGGCTGGAATGTAGGCAGCAGACGCAGAAAGAACAAGCGCTTTACAGCAGTTCCATGATTAGTTCCCAAATATTCCAGATTAGGAAACTGATCCAGAAGGATATTAGGCATATTGGGATGCTTATAATAATATTTAGGCTGAATATATAGAAGCCTATCAAGCGGCATTAAATATATATAATCAAGGTATTAATGGTATTTATGTTTTGCCTAATCCTAGCGACATAGATGCTCCAGAGAATTATCAAGATTTATATAATGTTATTGTTGACTTTATTTATCAATAAGGAGGTGTCAAACTATGGAAAGTTTCTACGGTGGTCCTAAAGGTAAGGATTTTGAAATTAAGCAAGTATTTACTAGCAAGTATCAGATGGATAGAGATTTAACCAAAGGTTGGACATCCCCTATCTTCCCTGGTGATTTAGTAATTGTATCTTATGGATTGCCAAGTGATACGAATTACGACGTTTATAAAGATGAAGATTTGCGTGCATATGGAAAGAGTTATAACTCTACATTATGGAGAAAAGTCTTCATTGATGCGGAAGGTACTGGATCTGCGGGCGGCCTTAGCTATGAAATGCTAGCATCCATGACTGGTAATACACCAAGAATAGATATTACAGAGCCAATAGTTCTTGATGCGGATCAAGATCCAGATGTGCGAAATGATAGCACAGACCTTGATAATGTACTCTTAACCTTCCTCCTCCCGCAAGCATAGATTATAGATGATAGCACTTATGAGGTATTAGATTGTGATTAGCCTCCTGAGGTTGAACTTGAGATAGTTTATAGATTAGACGCTGGAGAAGAACCATTTCCTCAAAGAACTTATTATGTAGAAGATGAGGAAGATCCAAGTGGTTATAGAGCAGTTATATTTGGAGAAGAATTAACATATCAAGCGAATACTTATTATTATAGAGATGTAAATCGTCCTATAATAAGATTCGCTTTGCCACAATCCTAGGTTTTTACAGACAACAACGTTAATAGTAATTATATAGATGCTGACCAAAATCCTTATATAGAATTTGATAATACATCTAACGTAAATAGACCTACACTTACTTTCTATTTACCTGTATCTCAAATATTATAGCAAGGAAGTACAACTATTCTAGATGCAGATGGAGATCCAACATTTTCAATTGATAGCGAGAATGTTAATCGTCCAGTTATTAGTTTCTCTCTACCTCAAAGTCAAGTTATGGTAGACCCCAGCATAGAAGTAGTTGGACCTAGTGAAAACCCTAGCGTAACTTTAAATGATGATAATATTAATAGTCCTAAGTTAGAATTTAAGTTACCCAAGTCTGCCAGATTCTATTCTGGAGAGTTCTTAGGAGAACGAGACTAGCCAACTTATGAAGAAACTGATGAATCGTTTAGTAGCTATTATGTAGGAGATTATTACATAAATTCGGCTACTGGATTTATCTATGAGATTACTGCAAAAGACGGTAATACTTGTACTTTTACTTATATGGCTTGTTTATAGGCTCCAGTGCCTACTGTAACAACAAATGTAGTAGATCCTTATTAGCAAGATGAAGAAACTCAAGGATATGAAGCTATTACTCCTTCTGTTGTTGGTAGTGATAGTGGATAGGGAGTAAATGCCTGGAATCTTCAATTTACTATGCCTAAGCCAATAGAGAATTATGAAACAGAGGCTTAGTTTGTTGGAGTAACAGAAACAGGGTCTTCTGAAGCGAAAATAACTGGAACATCTACTCTTAAATTTAGTTTTACTATTCCTAGAGGTTCTAGATTATTTGCTGGAACTTAGGTATCTGATACTACCACTTCTGCAACAATTGAAGGAGCTAAACAAGGAGACGTTTATCTAAACACTTAGACTGGCGATATTTATGAATTAAGCTCTGATGGAACTTGGATTAAGAATACTGGAAACTTAAAAGGTCCAGTTGGAGAAGCATTAAATATCGTTAAGAGTTATACGATTAATGAGACAGAGACTCTAAAAGATTCTCTTTAGACTGGTGTAACTTATATTGAAGAAAATTACACCGAAGAAATTACCGCAGAAGATATATTCTCCATTACATGGGTTGAATATGAGACTAATCAAGAGACTTCTTACTGGTATTATAAAGCAGCTGATGGAGTATGGGGAAGAGTTTAGCTAACTGGCGGTATTACTAATCTAATTGACAACGTCTATAATGACGAAAGCGATGGAGAGGTAGCTAATAAAACATATAGCGTTCACTATGTTAATAGTTTAATAGGTGGAACTGTAACAGAAAAAGATAGACAGACTTATTCCGCTAATTAGATTGAAGAACTATTATCATGGGGAAGCTTTAGTGATTTAATACCTTAATTTATATTTAGAGAGTATAAAGGAGGGCCTAATAATGGCTTTGTTCAAGATCTATAGAGGTCCAGAGGACCAACTTAATTAGATACCTCTTCATGAGGGTTATGCTTATTTCACAGAAGATAAGCAACATTTATTCATTGATATTAGTAATGAAGAGGGCGGACGTTTGCAAGTAAATGCTTACGCTGCTCAGGTATTGAGCGATGGTATCACTGAAATTGATGTAGACGATATTTTCTTAAAGAATATGACAGCTACAGTGGCTCAAGGTGGCACTGGGCATAATAATCTTACTGTCAATGCTTTGTTAGTTGGTAATGGAACAGAAGCAGTAAAAATGGTTGAGATTGCGGCCGGCAGCTTAGTGATCGGAAATGCGGAAAATGGAGTTGCAGGACTGCAAGGTACAGGTGCTTTATATTCCGCTACTGCGGGCGCTCCGCAATTCGGCACACTTCCACTCTCAGTTGGTGGTACAGGCGCTACTAATGCGGCAGGTGCTAGAACTAATCTCGATGTTTATAGTAAAGCAGAGACAGATGAGTAGATCAGTGAAAGTACCTCTGTAGCGTATACAACCACCCTGTCCGCGAATGGTTGGACTTTAAATGGAGATATGTATACGCAAACATATTCTAACGCTAATTTAACTTGTGGTAAGGCGGGTAATGTTCCTCCTATTGTTACATATACATCTAATCTTGAAGAATATAGCAAGATAGATCATGCAGATGCAACAGTGGGAGTAGGCATTACTTTCTATACAAAAGAACAACCAGAGAGTGATATTGCTCTTGTTATCATTGATGTAAAATAAAAAATAGGGAGAACCTTAATTAAGGTTCTCCCTATTTTTTTGTTTTTATATGATAATGCGGTTTTTCTTCCCCAAACCATTTCCAGCGAAGATAGTCATCTAGTACTATTGCTAATAGGCTCAAGAAAAACCATGCAATAGAAAATGGTAGACAAATCTATCCCATAAAGTTTAGAGGCACATTAGAATAATCCCAAATACCAAGACCTAATTTTATATTTAAGATTAAACCAAACGCTAATTCTAAAGCAGTAATAATTAATGAACCTTTTACCCCTTGAATAAGAATAGATTCTTCCCAAGGGATATTTTCATTCATTAATCCTATTAGCAAGAAACATAATCCGCCTAATAAAAACATAGACCAGTGACAAGTTCCAAAGCTAATAAAAGTTTTATAGAGGAACTCTATACCGTAATATAGAGTTCCTCCTACTGTAAATAGAATAGCGTTTTTACCGAGATTACTCGCCATCAGTTACCTCAGCGTCCGCGAAGTTTAACTCAATAGCTGCTAGTTCACTAATAGAATTAGCATCAAAGATTTGAGTTTTATAATCTTGCATTTGGTGATATTTTGGATATACCGCATTAGAAATTGCAAGACTTAGAGCAGCTAATTGCTCTAAAGACCATGGCTAACACTCTTCGTGTCGAGCGTGCCATTCAAGTGTAGGATTTTCTACTCCAGCTGCAACGGCTACCTGATATTGGTTTATATTTAAACTAATCTCAGACTGGTCCTCCTACGTTACACCATATTCTTTCCCATCGACCCATGTTAGTGGGTGAGTTGCAAGGTATTCTGCGAATAACGCCTTGTTCTTCTCTTGTTTGTCATATTTAGCCTAGTCTAAATCTGTTGTAAAAGTTCCATCTTCGGAATTGTAAACAGAGTAACCAGGAGTAACATCAGATGGGATTTCTTTTATCTCTAATACTGTTACTGCATTAGATTGATTTAAAGTATCGGCTTTAACTAGCGTATAATGTGTATCACAGTCAGAGCCAATAACCCCAGTACCTTCATCTTCCCCGCAGGCAACGACAATACCGTTAGAGGATTGTAGTTTAATGTAACGTGCTTCTGCGAGAATGTCAACTACTACATTCTCTCTATTTAATAGAATATACATTACTTTATCTCAACTCCTTTAAATAATGAACTAAAGTAATTGTCCATGTCTTGTATAATATAAAAACAAGTTCCTTTATTGATATGAGCACGCCAGCCTTGATAAGATCTTTGAATTTCTTCTGTTTTAATCTTACCTTGTAGCCATAACGCGTGCATCTTTTTAAGTTTACGACGTTGGTGTGCAATCTTCTTTTTGAAAGGAATTTGTATTATATGGTTAGAATCTGTGAGATAGAAATTCCATTTAAGATATTTAAATGGAGCATGACGAACTTTATCTTCATGAATAGGAGAAATTCTAGTAATAGTGGTTTTCTTCTTATTCATGCGGAGACCCTGTTTATTTAAACGAGCCTCTATCTTCTTCTCACATTCAGCTAAGTATTTACTGTCATTATGGAGTAGATATAAATCATCCATATAGCGTCCGTAATACTTAATATATAATTCTTCTTTAATGAAATGATCAACTTCGTTCAAAGCTAGCAATGCAAATAATTGCGATGTTTGACTTCCTAAGCCAAGACTTTTCTGCTCGTATTCATAATACTTGCGGCCGGGCTTGAAGTTAGTCATTTTAATTCTCTCATATTTGTGCTTTTTACTTATATAATAAGTTTTACCAGGAATAGGTTCTTTGTCTTTTGTTAGCTTGAAAGAAAAAGTATCAATCAAGTAACAACAAAGTTTAAAGACTTTCTTATCTTTTATTAAACGCTTCGCCGCGCGTTTTAAGGCGATATGGTCGATAGAATCAAAATATTTTTGTATATCAATTCTTAAACCATAAAAGTCTTTACCTAAGCCATACTCTTTATGAGCTTGCTGGAGGTGACCTTTAACGCGCTTTAAGGCAAAGTCTATACCTTTTCCTCTGAGAGTTGCGCAATTATCATATATAAATCTAGGAGTTAATTCTGGTAGCAAAACTTGTTCACATAACGCATTTTGAACCAGTCTGTCGTTGATATGACACGCTCTTATATCTCTTGGTTTACCACGTTCGATTATCGAGAAACAACTAAACACAAGCTATTCGTATTCAAACGCTCGCAGATCAGCTTCTGTTTTTAAGATTGTTTCTATCCTATTTTCTTCAAAATTGATTGTACTATCTTTCCATCGAACGTTCCGGCAAACCTTATAAGACGCATCATACATAGCGTCAAAACTACAAAAACGCTCGAAAGTATTTTGATTTTCTTCCAATATACTTTCTCCTTATCGTGTAGCGATAGCAGTAGCTTCGCGAGCTCTGCGTCTACAGTCTTACTTTATCCACTTGTTTCAGTGAAACGGTTAAGTTCTCCTTAGATGAAAAGGCAGATCTACCTATAGTATATTATTCGATAGTTGTAGAGCAAAGCTCTTTATAGTCTACTCAATCTCTTCCCTACATAAGTAGGTGCAATCCAGAGTAAACCTAATTAGATGGATAATAATATACTCTGGGGTACTATTTTAGGCGTTGCTCGTTTGCGCTGCTGCGCAGCTTAACTCGCAACATGATAGCTCCATCTAATCCGGCGCGAGCCCGTTGCTGTTGTTGTAGTTGTTGTTGTTCGCAGATCCATCGTTGTTGACATTGCAAACGTTGTTCGAGTTGTTCGAATGGTAATAACGAGACCGAAAGATACAGAACTTAACCTTCAAATTAATTATCGACCTCTTCTAAATGATTTAGTCTGAACGTATCTATGCTCAAATATAAGTTTATCTCTATTCTTTCTATCTTGAATAGCTTCTTTTGTAATCTTAGTCAATCTAGCTAAATGTTCAAAAGATCTTCTTTTCTTATTGCTGTTACGAGCATATTGGAATATACAGAGATCGATTTGGCGAAAGATACTATCACAATATTCAATAGCTTTATTGTGATATTCATTCCGCCGCGTAAGGGTGTCTTTATCCTTTAGGTTTATCTTGCTCGCCTCATAACAGCAAGCATGAATGCCCTTTCCGCACTTAATTATATCTAACCCGAACGCTTGAAGAGGTTGGCCCTCTCCAAGCAATCCAGGTTTACAGATTTGTTTTCCATCCTTATCAAATTCTCTAGGACGAGTTAAGACTAAAATGTAGCCCATTAAATCACGTGCTTTATAAAGACAGTGTTGTTTTGAGATATGTCGATCTTTAACTTTTACAGACATATAAAATCTCCTTACTCTACTTATAAATTTTGTGCTGGACAATTTAATCTTAACTGTCCTGAATATTATTTTGCTGTATTATCCGATAACGAAAGCCGGCGCGAGCCCG
>CALWOP010000176.1 GCA_944383195.1 uncultured Oscillospiraceae bacterium | reverse complement strand
ACTGGAATTGTTTTCCCCTTTGTGGTAATATAGTAATAGCGTCCATTGAGGCGAACAACACTTCAAGGGGGATCTGATTTTGACCTACTTAATGTCTGCCGTTCTGGGCTTTGTCCAGGGCGTGGCCGAGTTTCTGCCCATCTCCAGTTCCGGGCACCTGACCCTGTTCCAGCATTTCTTCGGCATGGAAGAGCCGGATAACCTCTTCAACATCTTGCTCCACTTTGCTACCTTACTGGCGGTGTGTATCTACTACTTCCAAGACGTGGTGGAGATGATCGTAGAGTTTTTCCGTGGGATTGCCTCTCTCTTTTCCCGCAGCCCCTCCCAGGGAAATCCTCCGGAGGCCCGGCGGCTTGTGCTGCTCATCGTGGTGGGCACCCTACCTCTGTTTTTGGTGCTGCCCTTTGAGAGCAAGGTGGAGGCCTTTGGCTCCAATCCTATCTTTGTCTGCTGTGCACTGTTGGTTACCGGCTGCATTCTCTTTTTCTCTGACCGGATGAACCAGGGAAAAAAGACTGCCCGAAACGCCACTTTGGTGGATGTGCTGCTGGTGGGCGTGGCCCAGGGCTTTGCCACCATTCCTGGCCTGTCCCGGTCGGGCTGCACCATCTCCGCCGGCATGGCCCGGGGCTTCGATCGAAAGTTTGCGGTGCGCTATTCTTTCCTCATGTCCCTGCCCGCCGTGCTGGGAGCCACCCTGCTGAAGGTTATCAAGACTGTTCAGGCCGCCGAGCCCCTCCCCGAGGGGACCTTGCCCAAGTATCTGCTGGGTATGGTCATCGCCGGGGTGGTGGGTTACTTTGCCATCGGCCTTGTGAATCTACTGGCTTCCAAGGGCAAGTTCGGCGCCTTTGCCTACTACTGCTGGGCCGCTGGCCTTGTGTTCCTCGTCCTGAGCCTGATGGGCTGGACCCTGGTGCCTGCCGCCTAAGCCTGAGCCCTGAAAGGATCGAGAGTTTATGGCATCCACACAAAAGAAAACCGGAGGCAGCCGTGCCAGGTCCTCCACAGGAGGAAAGCGGACTGCATCCTCCTCCCGTGGAAAGGGCGGCAGCCGGAAAAGTCAGTCCGCCTCCAAAAGCCGCCCCATCCGCCGGGAGCTGGGTGGTGTGGTCTGCTTTCTGCTGGCCATCTTCACTGCCTTTGGCTACTTCAATACTGAGGGGATCTTCATCCACTGGTTCTGTAACCTGGTGAAGGGCCTTTTGGGCTACGGCTTCTGGCTGACGCCCCCTGCGCTGCTGCTGGGCGCTTATATTCTGGCTTTCCACCGAGGCAGGCCGGTGCGGCTGCGCCTGACCTGTGCCCTGCTGCTGCCCCTGATTTTCTCCTGTCTGATCCACGGATTGCTGGTAGACCCTCTGCCCTGGGATATGAAGCTGTGGGGAACGCTGGTGGCTACCGGCATGGAGCTGAAGTCCGGCGGGGGAGTGGGCGGTATCATCGCCCAGGGATTTGTGGCCCTCTTTACTCCCATCGGTTCCACTGTCCTCTTTGTGCTGCTGGGATTGGTGGTGGGCCTGGCTGCCTTCCACCGCACGGTGGGGGACGTGGTGCACTGGTTTACTGACCGACCTGAGTACGACTATGAGCCCGAGCCTGAACCTGTGCCACGCAGAGGCCGCCGGGAGCAGGCACGGGAGGAGATTCCCACCCCCAAGGCGGCTGCCCGGGCTCCTATCGACATTCCCGTGGAAGACGGCCCCCTGGTGGGCCAGGAGCCCAAAAAGGAGGAAAAGCGGGGGTTCTTCAACCGCACGCCCCGTGTGCCCGCCCCTGATCTGCTCCTCCAGCCCAAGGTGAAGCAGGAGCAGCCGCCCCAGCCGGAGCCGGAGCCTGAGCAGCCTGAACACCTGCCCGATGCGCCTCAGCCCATCCCAGTGGTGCCTCCTGTGACAGCTCCCCCTCCCGGGGAACCAAAAGTCCAGAGTGCCACGCCGGTGGAGGTACACCAGCCTCCTGTCCAGAGCGCGGAGGTTCCTGCCCCCACCGTCCAGCCCGAACTGGAGAAGGTAACCCGCGAGGAGGCCCAGGCCCAGGCGGCCCAGGTGGCCCAGGATATCCGGCAGACCATGGAACAGGGGGCCGCCCCCTACCAGTACCCGCCCCTGTCCCTTTTGCAGGAGGGGAGCGGCGACATCGGGGGAGAGGCTTTGGGCGAACTCAACTCCAACCGCCAGCGCCTTTCCGACACCATCCGCTCCTTCGGCATCGAGGCCAGCATCGTCAATGTGGTCCGTGGGCCCTCTGTCACCCGGTACGAGCTGGAGCTGGATCAAGGGGTGCGCCTCAATAAGCTCACCAATCTGGCCGATGACATCGCCCTGGCTCTGGGTGCCACCGGCGTGCGTATTGCTCCCATCCCGGATAAAATTTCCGTGGTGGGCATTGAGGTGCCCAACAAGGTGGTTTCCCCGGTGTCCATCCACTCTGTCATCGGCTCCAATACCTTTACAAATAGCAAGTCCAAGATCTCCTTCGCCGTTGGTAAGGACATCAGCGGACAGGCCATCGTGGGGGACATCGGCAAGCTGCCCCACCTGCTGATTGCCGGTACTACAGGTTCCGGTAAGTCTGTTTGTACCAACTCTCTGATCATTTCCCTGCTCTATAAGGCCACACCGGAAGAGGTACGCCTCATTATGGTGGATCCGAAGATGGTAGAGCTGGGCATTTACAACGGCATTCCTCATCTGCTCATCCCCGTGGTCACCGACCCCAAGAAGGCCGCGGGCGCCCTGCAGTGGGCGGTCACCGAGATGATGAAGCGCTACCGCACCTTCTCCGAGGTGGGCGTGCGCAAGCTGGAGGAGTATAACGCCCTGGCCGCCAAGACCGAGGGCATGGAGAAGATGCCCGCCATCGTGGTG
>CALWOP010000175.1 GCA_944383195.1 uncultured Oscillospiraceae bacterium | reverse complement strand
GGGCGCTGCCGCTCAGCTGGGCATCTTCACCGCTTTCCTGGTGGCTCTGCTGCTTGGCTTCCAGCCCTGTGAGGCTGCTGCCATCGGCGTCATCGGCGGCGCGGACGGCCCCACCGCAATTCTGACAGCTTCCAAGCTGGCCAGCAAGCTGTTGCCTGCCATTGCCATCGCGGCCTATTCCTATATGGCTCTGATCCCGCTGATTCAGCCTCCCATTATGAAGGCTCTCACCACCAAGGAAGCCAGAAAGGTTAAGATGACTCAGCTGCGTGTGGTCTCCAAGACTGAGAAGATCATCTTCCCCGTAGCCGTGACCATCTTCGTCATCCTGCTGATCCCCGATACCGCTCCTCTGATCGGTATGCTCATGCTGGGCAACCTGTTCCGTGAGTGTGGTGTCACCGAGCGTCTCAGCGATACTGCACAGAACGCTCTGATGAACATTGTCACCATTCCTCTGGGCTTGTCCGTGGGCTTTAAGGCTACCTATGACAGCTTCCTGACTCCTGACACCCTGAAGATCATTGCTCTGGGTCTGTTCGCGTTCTGCCTGTCCACTGCCGGCGGTATCATCTTCGGCAACGTGATGTATGTGCTCACCAAGGGCAAGGTGAACCCCCTCATCGGCTCCGCCGGTGTGTCTGCTGTCCCCATGGCCGCCCGTGTGTCTCAGGTGGTGGGCCAGAAGGAGAACCCCGCCAACTTCCTGCTCATGCACGCCATGGGTCCCAACGTGGCCGGTGTTATCGGTTCCGCTGTGGCTGCCGGCTTCCTGATCAAGGTGTTCGGCGGCTGATTTCCAAAGTGTTTTTTGGCCCTCTGGCTTTTGCCAGAGGGCCAAATTTTAAAAATTCCGCACAAATGAGAGAGAGTAAACGAGAAAACCAGGGAAAAAGAATGAAAAACAATCACTTTTAAAATTTTTCAAAAAAATGCAAAAAACCCCTTGCATTGCCCGAATATCTGTGGTATACTAGCGTAGCTGTCAGGGCAAAAGCCCAATACAGTATGCGGCTGTAGCTCAGTTGGATAGAGTGACTGGCTACGAACCAGTAGGTCGGGGGTTCGAATCCCTTCAGCCGTACCAGCTCGTCGTAAGCGTGAAACGCTTGCGACGAGCTTTTTTTAAGCCTGATGGAAAAGTGTGTGTTAATCCGCAGGCATTGGGAGGGAGCTTATATGAAAGAACGAGAACAGTGGGTCAGCAATTTGGGATTTATACTTGCTACCGCCGGTTCTGCCATTGGCTTGGGGAACATCTGGAAATTTCCCGGGAAAGTGGGCGCTTATGGCGGCGGGGCCTTTCTTCTCTGCTATGTCTTGATCGTAGTGCTGATTGGGTTTCCGGTTATGTTGGCGGAGCTTTCCATTGGACGAAGCACCCAGAAAAACGCTGTAGGTGCCTTCCGTGCCCTGAATCGTAAGTGGGCCTTTGTGGGGTGGATCGGACAGATTGCCCTGTTTGTAATCATGTCCTACTACTGCATTGTGGGTGGCTGGGTTTTGAAGTATATTGTGGCTTATGGGACAGATCGCACCTTTGGAACCATTGCCTACCAGGACTACTTTGTGAACTTTATCTCCCAGCCTGTGGAGCCTCTTCTCTGGGGGCTTGTTTTTTTGGGAATCTGCGTCTTTATCATCGGAAAAGGTGTCGCCAAGGGAATTGAACAGGTCAGCAAATTTTTGATGCCGGTATTGTTCCTGCTGCTGATTGCCTGTGTAGTCCGGGCGGTGACGCTGCCTGGGGCAGGGGAGGGGATCGCCTTTATGCTGAAGGTGGACCCGTCCCAGATTACCCGAGATACCTTTGTAGGTGCGCTGGGGCAGGCTTTTTTCTCCTTGTCCGTGGGAATGGGAATTATTTTGACCTACGGCTCCTATGTGCCGAAAAAAGAAAACCTGATCTCCAGTGCAGCGGTTATTTGTGCGCTGGACACTCTGGTAGCCATTCTGGCGGCCTTTGCCATTGTTCCCATGGTTTTTGTGACCCTGGGTGCTGAGGGGCTTGGAATGGGCGGCGGATTTGCTTTTATGGCGCTTCCTGCCGTTTTTGAGGGCATTCCCGGCGGACGTGTACTGGGAGCTGTATTCTTCCTGCTGTTGTTCCTGGCTGCTCTAACCAGCGCCCTGAGCATTTTAGAGACCTGTGTGGCCTTTATGACCGAGGAGTGGCACCTGACCCGAGGAAAGGCCATGGCCATCTTTGCGATCCCTATGGCGCTGTTCAGCGCAGGATACTCGCTGTCTCAAGATAGCAGCAGGGGTATCAATCTGCCTTGGTTTGACTTGACCAATGGTGTTCAGATGGTGCCGATGAATGCAGTCATGGAACGCTTTACGGATAACCTAATGATTCCTTTGGGAGCCTTTTTTATGTGCGTCTTTACTGGATGGGCTCTGGGGACAGACCGGGCAGAGGAGGAGATCACCTCTCATGGACTGTGCGCATTTCCTTTCCGCAGAACCTGGGCAGGTATCATTCGGTTTCTGGCTCCGGCCGTTATTCTGGTGATCCTCTATTTTACATTTCTGCGGGGCGAGACGCTGTCATAAGAAAAACCTCTGAGCGGTGAACGCTCAGAGGTTTTTTGATTTTGAATATTAGACTTGGGCAGGTTTGCGGTTTTTTAAATGGATGAACCAAATGACCCAGGCCAAAGCCAACCCGCCTAAAATATTGCCGATGGTGACAGGGATCAGGTTGTTGATCAGGAAATTTGGGATCGTAAGGGCGGTCAGATCCACACCCATCTCGCCGGCCAACTCCACATAGGCGGGAACGGTCTTGGCCATCAGTCCGGCGGAAATGTAGTACATATTGGCGACACAGTGCTCAAAGCCGCACATAACAAAGAAAGCCACGGGGAGGTAGGCGCAGATGATCTTACCAGCGCTGTCCTTGGCGGACAGGGCCATGAGGACGCCCAGGCAAACCAAGAGGTTGCAGAAGAAGCCCAGTACCAGACCGTTCTGGAAAGGAATCGCACATTTGGCGGCAGCTACCTTCATGGTGTAGACGGCCAACTGGCCTCCGCCCAGATCCAGCTGACCAAACCAGGCACAGCTTCCAGCTACCACCAGAGAACCTGCGAAATTGGCCAGATAAACAATGACCCAGCTGCGAAGCATCTGGAGCGCGCTACATTTCCGATCCAGCAGAGAGATCCCAATCAGACAATTTCCGGTGAACAGCTCAGCCCCCATAATGACTACCATACCCAGTCCAAAGGGGAAGAGGAGGCCGCAGATCGTTTTTATTGTCCAGGGATCGGAGATTCCATAGACAGCGGTGTTCGTAGAGGCGCCCCCCAGGGCGATCAGGATGCCAGCCAGCACTCCCAGGATTACCAGTTGTGAGGTGGCACGTTTGGCTTTGCCTGCGCCAATATCAGAGTAGCGGGCGGCAATGTCGGCGGGGGAGAAGCTCAATTCCATGTGGGTTCCTTCCTTTCATTATCTGTTAAAAATCCCGACAACTATATTTAAAGAAAATATACCATAAAAAGAAGGAAAAAACAACAGGAATGGGATAAAACCTGGGAAAATCAATGGAAAACCGTGAAAAATAAAATTTTTTAAAGCGAAATTTTAAGCTGGCATTAAAATATAAGCCCGTACGGCCGGAGAAAACAGCTGTGCAAATTCAATGATTTTTTACACTGAATAGTCAAAAAATAATGTATTTTGACCATGTAATAGCAAATTTTCCAGGGAAAAAAGTGCGGTAAAATTCGTAAAGTAAAGCTCGGATTTCACTTAATGAAAAAAAGCAGGTTTTTCAAAAAGAGCAACAAAAAATCTGTACGAAAAGGGGAAAATGATGTATAATACTACCATCGTAAACCCCGTTAGGTGACCACAAAATTTACATTAATTTTAAGGAGGCCATCGTCATGACTGACATCGAAATCGCCCAGCAGTCCACTATGCTGCCCATTGTTGAGGTTGCAAAGTCCATTGGTATTTCTGAGGACCAGCTGGAGAACTACGGCAAGTACAAGGCCAAGGTGGACATCCACGCTCTGAAGAACCTGCCCCGCAAGGCTAAGCTGGTTCTGGTTACCGCCATCAGCCCCACTCCCGCCGGCGAGGGCAAGACCACCACTTCCGTGGGTCTGGCTGACGCTCTGAACAAGCTGGGCAAGAAGACCATCGTCTGCCTGCGTGAGCCCTCCCTGGGTCCCGTGTTTGGCGTGAAGGGCGGCGCTGCCGGCGGCGGCTATGCTCAGGTCGTTCCCATGGAGGACATCAACCTCCACTTTACCGGCGACTTCAATGCCATCGGTATCGCCAACAACCTGCTGTCCGCTCTGATTGACAACCACATCCAGCAGGGCAACGCTCTGGATATCGACACCCGCCAGATCACCTGGAAGCGCGTTGTTGATATGAACGACCGTCAGCTGCGCCACATTGTCTGTGGTATGGGCGGCAAGGCCAGCGGTGTGCCCCGTGAGGATGGCTTTGACATCGTGGTGGCCTCCGAGATTATGGCTGTTCTGTGCCTGTCCACCGGTCTGGCCGACATGAAGGCACGTCTGGCCAAGATGGTCGTGGGCTACAGCCGTTCCGGCAAGCCCATCACCGCTCACGATCTGAAGGCTGAGGGCGC
>CALWOP010000174.1 GCA_944383195.1 uncultured Oscillospiraceae bacterium | reverse complement strand
CTGCTGAAAAACGCCGGGGCGGAGGAGCGCCTCATCCGGGCGGTGGCCTGCCACGGCTGGGGCCACTGCGTGGACATTAAGCCCGAGCACGAGATGGAGAAGGTTCTCTTCGCCGCCGATGAGCTTACCGGCCTCATTGGGGCCGCGGCGCTCATGCGTCCCTCCAAGAGCACCAAGGATATGGAACTGAAGTCCCTGAAAAAGAAGTTCAAGGACAAAAAATTTGCCGCCGGGTGCTCCCGGGATGTGATCGTCCAGGGGGCGGAGCTTCTGGGCTGGGAGTTGGACAAGCTGCTGGATATGACCCTGCGGGCCATGCAGGCGGAAGAGGATGCCATTGAGACGGCCTTGGGCTGAAAATCCCCGGAAATCGGCAAAAATCCCCACGGGTGGGCTTGCAAAGGCCATCTGAGAGTGATATAATGTTTGCGCTTTTGATTTGATCAAACAAGAAGGGAAGATTTTCATGTCCGGACATTCCAAGTGGCACAACATACAAAAGACCAAGGGCGCGGCGGATGCCAAGCGCTCCCAGATTTTTACCAAGATCGCCCGTGAGATGATCGTGGCCGTCAAGACCGGCGGCAGCGGCGATCCAGCCAACAACTCCCGCCTGGCTACTGTCATCGCCAAGGCCAAAGCCGCCAATATGCCCAACGATAACATCAAGCGCACCATTGACAAGGCGCTGGGCTCCGGCAATACCGACAACTTTGAGAGCGTGGTCTACGAGGGCTATGGCCCCAACGGCGTGGCCGTTATCGTGGAGGCTCTGACCGACAACCGCAACCGCACAGCCCCCGAAGTGCGCCACCTGCTGGATAAGTACGGCAAGGGCCTGGGCGCCACTGGCTGCGTGTCCTGGAGCTTTGACCGCAAGGGCGTCATCGTCCTGGACAGCGAGGACCTGGACGAGGACACCGTGATGATGGATGCGCTGGAGGCCGGCGCCGACGATATGCAGGCCGACGACGAGGTCTTTGAGGTCTACACCGATCCCGACGCTTTCGCTGCCGTGTCCGAGGCCCTGGAGCAGAAGGGCTATACTTTCCTGGAGGCCGGCGTGCAGATGGTCCCCCAGAACTATGTGAAGCTCACCGATGAGGCTGACATCAAGAACATGGAGAAGCTCATCGACCTGCTGGAAGACAACGACGACGTGCAGAACGTCTACCACAACTGGGAGCAGGACTAAAGTCAAAAAAGGGACTTTGTCCCTTTTTTGAAGAAGATTGCACAAAAATCCCCCCTCGATTTCTTACGAAATGGTCGGGGGAATTTTTGCGAGAAGAATGTTTGGGGTCGGCAAAGCCGCCCCAAACATAGATTATATTTTCTTTCGCCGCCTGCGGGCGGCGAAACTCCTTGCAGGAGGGCTTGAAGGCCCCCGCCGAACACCGGCGGGGGCCTTTCTGCTTTCTTGCGCCTTAGTCGTCCCAATCCTGGCTCCACTTGATGAAGCTGCCGGTGGTAGCATCGATCTCGAAGTCATACTCAGTGCGCCCATCCCGCAGTTCGCCCTCGTAGACGGCCCGGCCGTCGTCAAAGTCAAACTCCAGCTTTACCAGGGTAGCATTGGGGGCTTTGGCCTGGGCCAGCTGCTGGGCCTTCTCGCGAGAGATATAGTTCCCACTCTGGGAGGTAGAAGTGCCGGTGGAAGGGATGGTGTAGTTCTCAATGTCGTAGTCGTAGCTGCGGATGGAGCCGGTGGAAGCGTCGATCTCATAGTCGTACTCCTTGTTGCCGGAGTAGAAGTCCACATCATAGACCTGGCGGCCATCGTCCCAGTCCAACTTGGCCTGGACAAAGGACACCTGGCTGCTGGTCAGGCCCGCATGGCTGAGGGCGATCTCCTTGGCCTTGGCCTCGCCGATCAGGCCAGTGCTGGTGGAAGTGCCAGTGGAGGGGATGGTGTAGTTCTCAATGTCGTAGTCATAGCCCACGATAGAGCCAGTAGAGGCGTCGATTTCGTAGTCATACTCCTTGTTGCCGGAGTAGAACTCTACCTCATAGACCTGACGGCCATTCTCCCAATCAAGCTTCAGCTGGAGGAAAGTGACCTGGCCGGCGGTCAGGCCCGCATGGTTGAGCGCAATCTCCTTGGCTCTGGCCTCACCAATGTAGGAAGAGGCTGTGTCCGCGTCTGTGATGTTCACGGTGTTGGTTGCTCCGTCCCAAGACACGTTTACATCCAACAGCTGGCCCAGAGAGGACAGGGGCAGATAGGTGGTACCATTATAAATCAGAGGAGAAACCTGAGTTCCGTTGGAGTCTCGTACAGTGTAAGTGGTACCATTCACTTTAAGGGTGATGTCCGGCCGGAAGGTAGCAGTCACATTGCGGGACTGGCTGACTGCGGCGGCGCCCATGACCATGGTGCTGGTCAGAACCAAAGCGGCGGCAAGATAGGATTTCTTCATAATTGCTTCCTCACTTTCTCATGTTCAGGTAGGGGTGAATTGCTTTCTGACTGTACAATGCAGCAGGAAAAACTTTTATTGCACAGGCAAGAAAAAATTTTTAAAAATTTTTATTCGTAAGTTGACGCGGTATTTTGCCCAATAAAAATTTGACAGACGGGGAATTTTCCTGTATTATGGTCGGGCAAGCAGGCTGGACAGCCGCGCCGGTGGGGCGAAAGGCCCATCGGTGAGGAAAGTCCGGGCTCCGCAG
>CALWOP010000173.1 GCA_944383195.1 uncultured Oscillospiraceae bacterium | reverse complement strand
CTGCGCTGGGCTCGGGCGGGGGCCCCATGCAGTCGCAGGGTCCAACTTTATCGGATATTCAATTCCTTTTCCACATCGTTTAGGTTGATGGTCAGCATCCGGCTCACGCCCTGCTCCTTCGTCCTCGCAAGCTCCGTATCCTTCGCTTCGCCCTGCCGGGCCAAGCTCACTCACTGCGCTGCTCGTCCTCTCCCCACCCGACCCGCTGCGCTGGGCTCGGGCGGGGGCCCCATGCAGTCGCAGGGTCCAACTTTATCGGATATTCAATTCCTTTTCCACATCATTTAGGTTGATGGTCAGCATCCGGCTCACGCCCTGCTCCTGCATGGTGACGCCGTAGAGGATGTCAGCCTCCTCCATGGTGCCACGGCGGTGGGTAATGACAATAAACTGGGTCTTCTCCGACATGGAGCGCATATAGTGGGCAAAACGCACCACATTGTTGTCATCCAGGGCAGCTTCGATCTCGTCCATCACCACGAAGGGGGTGGGACGTACCTTCAAAATGGCAAAATACAGGGCAATGGCCACGAAGGCTTTCTCTCCGCCTGAAAGGAGAGTAATGATCTTAAGGGCTTTGCCCGGGGGCTGCACCTTGATCTCAATGCCGCAGTTGAGAATATCATCCGGGTCCTCCAGCTCCAATGTGGCCTTACCACCGCCGAAGAGCTCCAGGAAGGTCTGGCCAAAGGCCTCGTTGATGACCCCAAACTCCCGTGCAAAAATAGTCTTCATCTCCGCGGTAATGCTGGAAATGATCTCTTCCAGCTCTTTCTTGGCCCGGTCCACATCATCCCGCTGGTCGGTGAGGTAGGTATAGCGCTCGTTGACCCGCTGGAATTCCTCAATAGCCCCCACATTTACGTTGCCCAGGGTGGAGATGGACCGCTTCAATTCGGCAATACGGCGGCTGGCCTTCTGGACCGACTCGATCTCCACCCGCTGCTGCTTGGCCGCCTCGTGGGACAGCTCATAGTTCTCCCACAGCTTGTCCAGCAGCTGCTTTTCCTCCATGGAGGCAGAAACTCTACGCTGGTCCAGTCGGGAGACTTCTCCCTCAGTCCGGAGCAGCTGCTCATTGAGACTCTGGCTCTCCCGGGTGGACTTTACCCGCTCCCCCTCCAGGTCCAGCTTCTCCTGGTTCAGCCGGGCCACCGACTGGGTTTGGGCCTGGTTTTCCTCCTGCAGGGCGGCCAGGGCCTCCTGCTTTTCCCCGATCTCCTGGGTAAAGCTTTCGTTTTTGCTCTGATAGTCGGCCATCAGGGCCTGGCTCTGGGTACGGTCTCCTGCCATACTGGCTTTCAGGCTCTCCAGCTCGTGGAGGCCGGAACGGGTGGCCTCCCGCTCTGCTTCCAGAGCCGCCTGGGCGGCGGTGAGTTCGGCGGCCTCCCGGGCAATGCGGGCAGAGCGCTCCTGCAGGTCCGTCTGGCCCTTGGCTTTCCCCTCCGCCTCACTTTTCAGGGCGGCGGCCTCCCCCTCCAGGGCCTGGATTCGGGCCCGGGCTGCTTGGGTGTCCGTTTCGATCTGGCTGGAACGGCTCTTCAGCTGCTCCAGTTCCTCCCGCAAGCTCTCCTGCTGGTGCTCCAGATCCTCCACCACGCTGCCGCAGTGGGACACCTGGCCCTCCGCTTTCAAGATGGCATCCTCCCACGTTCGCAGCTGGTTCTGAGCTGTCTCCAGTTCATACCGGGCTGCAGTGGTCTCCCGTTCCGCCTCGGCCAAAACTCTGGCTCCCTCGGCCACCTTGCCTCGAATGTCCTCCAGCTGTTTACCCAGCCGTTCCAGCTCATTGGCCCGGCTCAGTATGCCGGCGCTGCGGCTGGCAGAGCCGCCGGTCATGGAGCCGCCGGGGTTCAAAACCTGGCCGTCCAGGGTGACAATGCGGAACTTATAGCCATACTTCCGGGCCACGGCAATGGCCGCGTCCAGATGTTCCATCACGGCCACCCGGCCCAGCAGGTTGGAAAATACATTTTGATACTTGGGATCAAAGGTGACCAGCTGATCCCCCACGCCCACAAAGCCGGGCTCCTTTTGCAGGCTCTGCCGCTCCCGCAGCTCGCCTGGGCGAATGGAACTTAAGGGCAGAATGGTGGCCCGGCCGGCGTCCCGGCGCTTCAAATACTGGATGACGGCTTTGCCGTCCTCCTCCCGATCCACCACGATGTTCTGCATGGCGCCGCCCAGGGCGGTCTCAATGGCCACGGTATAGGCATCGGGCACCTTCAGCAGATCGGCCACCGGGCCATGGATGTGCTGGAGGGTCCCCCGCTGGGCCTCCCCCACCACCAGCTTTACTGCTTTGGAATAGCCCTCATGCATCTGCTCCATTTCTGTCAGCAGCTTCATGCGGGAGGTGAGGGCGTTCTCCTCCATTTGCAGCTTCATATGCCGGTCTTTGGCTTCGGCCGCTTTTTTCTGCCTGGAATCCATTCGGAGCTGGTAGCCGCGGATGACATTTTTCACCCCGTCCCGCTCTTCCACCGCATCCTCATAGCTGCGGCGGGCGGCACGGCTGTCTTTTCGCGCCTGTTCCACCCGCTCCTCCAGCTCACTCAGCTCCCGGCGCACGCCCTCATCCCGGTCCAGCACCTCCTGGGCGGCTGCGGCCAGGGCGGAGAGGAGGGCCTTTGCTTCGGCGGCGCCGGCGGTCCCCAGATCTGCCTGGCTGCGCAGCTGCTCCAGCTCCTTTGCCAGCGTCCCGGCGGACTGCGCGGCCTGCTCCGCCTCACGGCTTTTTTCCTCCAGTGCCGTGCGCCCCTGTTCCAGCTGCTGTTCGATCTGCTCCAGGCGCTCCCGTCGCTGCTGGATCTGGGCGGAGAGGGAGCCTTCCCGCCCCTCCTGCTGCTCCAAGTCTGCTCGAATCCGCTGGGCGGACTCCTCATTGTGGGCAATGTTGCTCTTTAATACCGCAATGGCCGACTCCAGCTCATTCATTTTGGCCTGACGGCTTTGGATCTCAAAGCGGAGCCGGTCGGCCTCCACATCCTTTTCCCGCATCTGTTCGGAAAATTTTTCCGCCGCAGCGTAGGCCTTCTCCTGGGCGATCTTCACTTCTTCCCGCTGACGAACCGCCTCCTGGTAGTCCGCCTCCAGCTTGATGTTGTTGGTGCGGATGCGCTCCAGGGTGTCCAGCCAGACGGAGATCTCCAGTCCCCGCAGCTCATCCCGGAGCACCAGGAATTTTTTGGCCTTTTCGCTCTGCTCCCGCAGGGGCTCCACCTGGAGCTCCAGCTCGGAAATCTTGTCGTTGATACGCACCAGGTTCTCATCGGTGCGTTCCAGCTTCCGCTCCGCCTCTTCCTTCCGGTGGCGGTAGCGGGAAATTCCCGCCGCCTCCTCAAAGACTTCCCGGCGGTCAGAGGATTTGACGGACAGGATCTCGTCGATCTTGCCCTGTCCGATGATGGAGTAGCCCTCCCGGCCCAGGCCGGTGTCCATAAACAGCTCGTTGACGTCTTTCAGACGGACAGAGCGGCGGTTAATATAGTACTCGCTCTCCCCCGAGCGGTAGTACCGCCGGGTGACCATCACCTCCGACTCCTCCATGTCGAAGATGTGAGAGGTGTT
>CALWOP010000172.1 GCA_944383195.1 uncultured Oscillospiraceae bacterium | reverse complement strand
AAGACCTTTGAAATGCCCAATCTGGCGGATATGACCCTGGAGCGGGCCAAGTCCACCATTGGAACCTATAACCTCAGCGAAGGTAAAGTGGATGAGGACTATGACGATACCATCCCTGCCGGCAAGGTCATCAGCCAGTACCCCACTGCGGGCACTGAGGTGGCCGAGGGGGATCAGGTCAATCTGATCGTCAGCAAGGGTCCTGATCCCAGCACCCTGCCCCCTGAGCCCACCGAAGTGACCAAGACCATCTATGTACCTATGCCCGGAGATGCCGAGGGCCTGGTGAATGTGCGGGTTCTGGTGGACGGAGAAGAGGTATTGAACCAGGCTTTGGATGCCACCATGTCCGCCCAGGTGCCTGTGACTGTGACCGGAACGGGAGTCAAAACTGTGACCTACTACTTCAATGGTGAGTACGGCGGTTCCATGACCGTGGACCTCACCCAGGCGGACGGCACATGAGCGAGGGGATCATTCGAAAGGCCCTCAGCGGCTTCTATTATGTGGACGACGGGCAGCGGGTGTTTACCTGCCGGGCCAGAGGAAAGCACCGTCATGCCGGACAGTCCCCTCTGGTAGGGGACCGAGTGCGGTTCACCCCTCTGGAAGAGGGGGCCGGGGCGCTGGACGAGATTTTACCCCGGAAAAATCAGTTTTACCGTCCGGCCGTGGCCAACATTGACCTCTTGGTTGTGGTGGCCGCCCAGGCAGTGCCGGTGACCGATCCCTACCTCATTGACCGGGTGGTGGCCATCGCCGAAAGCCGGGGGTGTGACAGCCTCATCTGCGTCAACAAGTGCGATCTGGCCTCCGGAGAGGAACTGGCACGGATCTATGAACAGGCTGGCTTTCAGACGGTACGTCTCAGTGCCCAGACGGGAGAGGGCATAGAGCAGCTGCGCCAGGTCATTGCCGGAAAGGTGTGCGCCTTCACCGGCAACTCCGGTGTGGGAAAGTCCAGCCTCCTCAATGCCCTGGAGCCGGACATGGATCTGGCTACCGCCCAGGTCAGCGACAAGCTGGGCCGGGGCCGGCATACCACCCGCCATGTGGAGCTATTCAGACTGTCCTGCGGGGCGCTGGCAGCCGATACCCCGGGATTTTCCTCCTTTGATGTAGACCACATGGAGCTGGGGCGGAAAGAAGAACTCCAGTACGCGTTTCGGGAGTTTGCGCCCTACCTGGGCAAGTGCCGGTTTCAGGATTGTGCCCATTTGAAGGAAAAGGGCTGCGCGGTGCTGGAGGCGGTGGCGGCGGGAGAGATCCCCGCCACCCGGCATCAGAGCTATCTGCGATTGTATGAAGAGGCGAAAGCCATTCCGGACTGGGAACGAAATGAAGATAAAAAAAGGTGATTGGCGTGCCAATCACCTTTTTTCTTTGTAACACCCATGAAAAGCTGCCATATAATGGATTAGCCGGAAACGGTCAGACTAACAGGGAGGGGAGGCGTTTTCATGGGTATCGTAGTGGTCCGTTCCCCCCGGTGCCTGCGGGGGCTGCTGCGGAGATTGTTTGGATTGAAGTGATCGGAACGCAGACAGACATATACCAAAAACCTTTTGCATATAGTGTCACAAACCCGGAATGACACCATGTAAAAAGGGAGAGGACACCATGGAACTGGAATTTGAGCGCGACACGATCATCAGCTATGACACAGTGGCCCAGGTCACGCTGTGCCAGGAAGAGACGCTGGAGAGCATTGTACCGGACGCCTGCCCGGATATTCTGCGTATTGTAGATGTATATGGTCAGGCCACCCTTCGGGGCAAACAGGCGAAGGAGGGGATAGCGCAGGCCAACGGCATGGTCCAGGCGGTGATTTTGTACCAGCCGGAGGGGGCCAGCGGACTGCGGCGTATGGAGGTGGAGCTGCCCTTCACCGGCCAGACAGAGGCCCCGGGCCTTACAGAGCGGGGGATCGTACTGGCCAGTCCCCGCCTGCGCTGCGCCGAGGCCCGGGCATTGAACCCCCGAAAGGTACTGCTGCGAGTGGATCTGGCGGTGGATATAACGGCCTGTCAGCCGGTGGAGCAGAGCATTTGCTGCGGTGTGACCGACACCCAGGAGGGCTCCCTCTGCCAGCGCCAGTTCCAGGGGGAAAATTATCAGCTTTGCTCGGTTCAGGAAAAGCCGTTTACCTTTTCCGATCAGATCCGCCTTCCATCCAATGGCGGAGAACCTCCGCAGGTGCTGGCCGTCCGTGTCCAGCCTGTGTGCAATGAAAGCAAACTCATCGGCAGCAAGCTTATTTTTAAAGGCACGGCGGAAGTGGAGCTGCTTCTGCAAGAGCCGGGGGGAGGACTGTCCACCGGACATGAGTCCATGCCGTTTTCCCAGATCATGGAAGTGGCTGGCGCAGGTGAGGAAGGGGACTGCCAGGTGGCGGTGGAAGTGACTGCCTTCCAGTGGGAGACCGACACGGGAGATGGCCGGAGTCTGGAATTGACCCTGGAGCTGTTGGCCCAGGCCCAGGTCTGGGGCCGTCAAAATCTGACGCTGCTGCAAGACCTGTACAGCACTGCTTTTCAGATGGAGACGGAACGTCATCTCCAGCCCCTGTGCCGCCTGTGGGAACAGTCTGTTCGGCCTCAGGCGGTTCGGGAGCTGCTGGAGACGGGGGAAATGGTCCGTTCTGTGGTCAATGCCCGCCTGGATCTGGGCAAAGTGGAGCAAAACCGGGAGGGCGATGAACTGGTCCTTACCACCGATGCCTGGCTCAACGTGCTGTATCTGGATGAAAACGGCCTGCCCCAATGTGTCCGGCGGTCTATCCCGGTATCCTGCCGGCTGGACTGCCCAGAGAATGTCCGGTGTATGTGCCGCTGCAGCTACCCGGGAGAGGTGTACGCCGCAGTTGCCGCCGGCGGGGTGGAGGTGCGCTTTACCGTGGAGTTCACCTGCCTGACGGTGGTCAGCGATGGGGTCCCCACGGTGACCAATGCCCGTCTGGGAGAGGCGCGGACCTGGGAGGGCGGAGAACGGCCCTCTGTGGTGCTCCGCCTGGCCGCGCCGGGGGAGGGCCTTTGGGACATTGCCAAAGCCTATGGGACCACCATGGAGCAGATCCTCCAGGCCAATGAGCTGGAGGAGGAATCGCTGCCTATGGGACGGATGCTGCTCATCCCCAGTACCAGGTAATCTGGCTGGTGACAGTGCCGCTTTTTCCGACAGCCT
>CALWOP010000171.1 GCA_944383195.1 uncultured Oscillospiraceae bacterium | reverse complement strand
AGTCGGAGAGATGTCCGAGTGGTTTAAGGAGCTGGTCTTGAAAACCAGTGACTCGCAAGAGCCGTGGGTTCGAATCCCACTCTCTCCGCCACTTTTTCTCTCAACAATTGAATCGTCCATCCGTAGACTTACAGCCATGCAGAAGTACCCAAGTGGCTATAAGGGGCTCCCCTGCTAAGGGAGTAGGCGGGTAACACCGTGCGGGGGTTCGAATCCCCCCTTCTGCGCCACGCGGCCGCAAAGCGAACTTTGCGGCCGCGTATTTTTATTTCCTTGACACATCGGAACAAGAGGTATATAATGCCTCTTGAAAAGAGGTGTCGGCATGAAAGTGGATAAGGAGCTGACCAAAGGAAGCCATGAGCTGATTTTGCTGAAATTGCTTAGCCGGAAGGATATGTACGGCTATGAACTGATTCAGGAGATGTCTCTGCTGTCGGAGCAGGTGTTTGCCATGAGCCAGGGGAGCCTTTATCCCTTCCTTCATGGACTGGAGGACCGGGGGCTGATTCAATCCTATACCCGGGAGGCTGGGGGCCGGGAACGCCGGTATTACCGGCTTACCCCGGCCGGACAGGGTGCGCTGGAGGAAAAGGAGCGGCAGTGGGGGATCTATACCCGGGCTATGGAGCGGATTCTGAAAGGAGCGTGGGGCGGATGACATGGCAGGATGAGTTTATAAAAGTATGCCTGAAAAAGGTGCCAGCCGGAGCGTACCGCATCCGGACGGAAGCGGAGCTGCGGGAGCACATGGAGATTCTGATCCAAGAGCGAAGGGCGGCGGGCGCAGGGGAGGAGCAGCTGCGGCGGGAGGTTCTTGCCCGGATGGGCGACCCGGCCCGGCTGCAGAAAGCCTATCAGGCGGAAGGACTGCGCCGGAAGGCACTGGAGCCCCGCTATACAGCAGAGTGTTGGCTTACCAGTGTGGTGTGGATGGAGCTTTGCTGGTTTGTACTATATCTGCTGCTGGCGGCGGTGGGGTTCGGCAATGATTCGGGGGCATTTCCATTGTATGCTCACCCGGGGCGTACCCTTTTCGTGGGGGCAGTGTCGGCGGTGCTTCCGACGCTGGTCAGCGGGTGGTATCTGTCCGGTGCGCTGAGATTTCACATCCATCCTAAGCGGATGGTGTGCGCCGGCCTGGGGCTGATTTGGCTGGTGATCTGTCTGGAGCAGCTGGGGCTCGGCACCCTGGCCTACGGAATTCCCCTGTGGCGGCTGGGGGAGCTATTTGCTCGCCTTTCCGGCGGCTCTGACCCCACCTTTCCCTGGTTTACACCTCTGTATGCGGGACTGTTGCTGGTGTGGTGCTTGCTGGTGGGAATCGGGCTGCCCCACTTGCGCCGGATTTGGGAGGCGAGGTGCGCTGGGGAAGAATCTGAGAAGACTTAAGAGTTATTTAGGATTTCTTCATGGTGATCGGCGGTTCTCTGTGCTATACTTGTCTCAGAAGTTAGGTTTTGCCCTGTCCTGTATGCCTGAAAGGAGAACCTGAAATGGACTTTATATTTCAAATTTCCCCTTATAAGGACCCGACTTTAGCTCGGCAGGTCAGCGATGCAATGGAAAAACGGACGGAATTGCGCGCCAGGGAGCAGCACCCGGGGCTGTGGCGGGTGACGGATCGTTTGAATGGTGGGAAAGTGCCGGAAGATATCCGTAAGAAACGGCACATCCGATATCGGATCTATGGTGTCCTGCTGATCGTCATGGGGGTGATCCTGATTGTTCCGGGACTGATGGAACCAGAGAAGCTGCTGGTTCCTCTGATCGCCGGAGCGGTTGGCCTTTTGGCTGGATTGTTTACCCTGTGGGCAGGCGGTATCAAAAGCAGACAGACCCGGCGCTTTGACCAGGCTGCCGGGAAATTGCTGAAAGAATTTGAAGCCCCACCTTTGGCGCGGGTACGGTTTGTCCGGGAGGGAATGGAAATCGGAGGAAAGCTTGCCGCCTCCTATGCTGATTTTGATTTTGCAACGGAGACAAAAGACCTGTTTTTGCTGACTTGGAGAGGAAAAGTAATCGTTTTGCAAAAGAAGGACCTAGCTGTTGGGGACAGGGCGCAGTTTGGCGACTTTCTCATGGATCGGATGAAGGGCTACGGGACTTTTTACAGCTTCCGGTCGTTTTGACGGACTTCTGCCACTCTGGAAGAGCGTTCAATATAACAGAAAGCCGCCGGGGAAGAGGTGCTTCCCCGGCGGCCTTTTTGTGCTTATTCAGTTCTGTGGTATCGGGATTTAGCCCTTCATGCCCTTGACAGCCTCAGAAACGAGAGCGTCGTCAGCCAGGTAGGGCAGGGTGATGTGATCCTGGCCCTCGAAGAGCTTGTTGTACTCAGCAACGGTGGACAGAGCGTTCTCGTTGCGGGCCCAGGCGCGGCGGGAAACGCCCACCATGGTGTCCCAAGGCATAGCCATCTTCAGGATGGTGTCAACACGCTCAGAGCCGTCCAGCACCATGCCGAAGCCGCCGTTGATGGAGTTGCCGATGCCGGTGCCGCCGCCGTTGTGGAG
>CALWOP010000170.1 GCA_944383195.1 uncultured Oscillospiraceae bacterium | reverse complement strand
GCCCGCCGCGACAAGCGGCGCAGCTCCCACTGGAAGCTGGAGACTCCCGGTATCGTGACCTGCCCCAAGTGCGGGGCTTACCGGCTGCCTCACCGTATGTGCAAAAATTGTCTGACCTATAACGGCCGTACCTTCGGTAAGGTCGAGGCTCCTGCCCAGGCTCAGCAGTAATGCCACATGAAAAAACCCGCTGCGGTTTGTCCGCAGCGGGTTTTTTTATCTCTGTGGCAGCTGAATCTGTTTATAAAAGTCCAGAGTTTGGAAGCCTCGCTCCAGCTGGGTATGTACATAGGCCTCCCCAGCTTCACCCAGCAGCCGCAGCCCATCTCCCTCCAGCTGAAAGGAAAACAGCCGCTTTGGATCTCCGTGGACGATGTATCTCAGGGCAGCCAGGGCGTCGCCGTTCAGGGGCATAGAGATACCCTCGCCCACTTCTTCCCGGCACTGGGCACAGTGGAGCACCCCTTCTTTCAGGTGGAACTGGGGTTTCTCCGGAGGATTACGTCCGCAGATGGCGCAGCCGTCAAAAAGCGGCTCATACCCCGCCAGACACATACACCGCCACTCAAAGGCCGTCTTGATCAGGGCCAGGGGTTTTTGTGGCATTTGATCCAGGGCATGGAGACTGTTGAGGGTAAGGGAGAGCAGCTCAGGGCTGGGAAGGCCCTCCACCGCCAGGGTCTCAGCCAACTCGGCAAAGTAGCAGCCCAGGGCCAGCCGATCCAAATCGGCCTGTATCCCCCGGAACAGGCGCAGAGTCTGCCCCTCCTTGACCGACCAGCGTCCCTTGTAGTCGTAGAGCACCAGCTCCGACCAGGCCAGCAGCTGACAGGACGCGGCAATGGGGCTCCCCTTTTTCCGGCAGCCCCTTGCGGACACGGTGATCTTCCCCAGCTCCTGGGTCAGCAGGGTGAGGATCTTGTCCGACTCCTTATAGTCCACCGACCGCAGCACCAGTGCCTTTGTTTTGGTGTGCATGACCTCACCCCTAAATCGCGGAGCTCTCCGCCTAAATTCTCTTTCGCTGCGGACGGAACGCTGTCCTGGCCGGCAGTTCTCGCTCTTCCCGCTCCTCCAGGCGCTGCCCGGCAATGGCCAAATAGGCCTCGGGCAGGCCGGTTTTCCAAAATAGATGCCAAAGTCCCCGCTCATCCATCTCTGTTTCCTCCCGCCTTTCCTGTACTTAGGCTGGCTGAGAGGCAGCGATGTTATAAGCGGTAATTTTTTCAGTCCTGCTTATATCCAAAGTTCTGAATGGCGGCAGGGTTATCCCGCCAGTTTTCTTTGACCTTCACCCAGGTCTGGAGATACACCTTTGTGCCCATAAACCGCTCCATATCCTGGCGGGCCAGGGTGGACACCTTCTTCAGCATAGAGCCGCCCTTGCCAATGATGATGCCCTTGTGGCTGTTTTTCTCACAGTAGATAGTCGCCTCCACCTCGATGACCTCATCATCCCGCTCGGTAAAGCGGGTGATCTCCACAGCAGTGCCGTGGGGGATCTCCTTGTCCAGGCAGAGCAGGAGCTTTTCTCTTAAAATCTCCGCCATCATCTGCCGCTCCGGCTGGTCGGAGGTCATGTCGTCCGGGAAAAGTTGAGGGCCCTCGGGCAGGTATTTGTCCAGCACGTCCAGCAGCTCCTCCACACCCTGGCCGGTTTTGGCGGAGATGGGCACCACCGCGTCAAAATCAAAGGCCTGGCTATATAGCTCCATGACCTCCAGCAGCTTTTCCTTCTGCTCCAGAGTGTCCGCCTTGTTGATGGCCAGCACCGCCGGGCAGCCCAGCGACTTCATGCGCTCCATGAGCTGCCGCTCCGGCTCACCGATGTTGGCGATGGGCTCCACCACCAGCAGCACAGCATCCACATCAGACACCGACTGCTTCACCACATCTACCATGTAGTCTCCCAGCCGGGTGCGGGCCTTGTGCAGGCCCGGGGTATCCACAAAGACGAACTGGCTCTCTCCCCGGGTGCGAATGCCGCAGATCCGGTTGCGGGTGGTCTGGGGCTTGTTGGTGACGATAGCCACCTTCTCCCCCACAAAGGCGTTGGTAAGGGTGGACTTGCCCACGTTGGGCCGTCCGCAGATGGTAATGATGCCGGATTTTTTCACAGTTGACATAAATTGTTCCTCGCTTTCTCTCCGGGTACGAGCAATTTCCCGGTACTGTTATTGAAAGAATTTCTTCCAGATGACAAAGCTCAGGCCCAGTGCCACGGCAATGGCTCCGGCCATAGCGGCAAACTCACCCAGGGTAAAGCTCCGCCGCTCCTCTTCCTCCAGAATCTGATCCTCTTCAATGGGGACCAGCTTGATTTTCATGGCGCTCATGACGACCCTTCCTTTCCTCTATATCTCAGTCTGTCCGGACGATGCCCAGCTTGCCCAGGATAGCCTCTTCCCGCTGCCGCATCTGTCGCTTCTGGGGTCCCTCATCCAAATGATCGTAGCCCAGCAGGTGGAGCACTGAATGGACGCCCAGATAGCAGACTTCCCGCTCCTGGCTGTGGCCGTACTCCTCCGCCTGGGGCTTGGCCC
>CALWOP010000169.1 GCA_944383195.1 uncultured Oscillospiraceae bacterium | reverse complement strand
ACAGGGCGGTGAGGGCCAGGGCGCCCAGGCGGATGGTCCACTGCTTGCTGATCTTTTTCATTGGTATGTTCTCCTTTTTTGCCCTATGTAGGCCCCGAGCAGCAGGCGGCGGGGCCTGTGGTTGTGTTTACACCAGCGTCTCCGGGTGGAGTCCAAAGCTGACGGCAATGGCCGCATCCACCTGGTGCATGACCGCCTCATCCAACCGGCCCATCTTCTCCTTCAGGCGGCGCTTATCCAGGGTCCGCACCTGCTCCAGCAGGATCACGGACTCCTTGGGCAGTCCGCAGCTGAGGGGAGAGACGGAAATATGAGTTGGCAGCCGGGCCTTCCCTGTCTGAGAGGTGATGGCCGCGGCAATGACGGTTGGACTGTGGCGGTTTCCGGTGTCGTTCTGTACGATGAGCACGGGGCGCACGCCCCCTTGCTCGCTGCCCACCACCGGGCTGAGATCGGCGTAAAAAATGTCGCCTCGTTTCACATTGTTATCCAAGTACATTCACACTCCGCTGGAAGATAGCACCGCGTTACCGGCCAAAGGGTCTATGTAACGCTGTACTATGATTCTCCCACGGGTCGGCGGGATTTATACCTGTCCGGGATGAGAATTTGAACCGGCATATGGCCTCATACGGCTCTCGGTCCACTCCAGCGGCCCGCCGCGCCTTTTCGTCCCAGGGAAGCGGCTTCCCTGCGCTCCATGCCATCCTATGTGCCATCAAGCGCTTCGGTCACGGGGCGGGACAGGCTGTGTCCGGGCTTGTCCCCGGTTTTTTCTGGAAAATTACGAGATCCGCTGCCCGTTTTCCCAATATACCCGGGGAATTCGGGGGGCCACATGGCACAGCAATTCGTAAGAAATGGTATCGGCCAGTTGGGCGGTCTGCTCCGTGAGGCCCGGCCCATAGATCTCCGCTACGTCTCCGGGTTTCACTTCAGGCAGATCGGTGACGTCGGCCATACACATATCCATACAGATCCGCCCCACAATGGGGCAGAGCTTCCCCGAAATCATCACTTCCATCCGGTTGGACAGCACCCTGGGCAAACCGTCCCCATAGCCGATAGGCAGTACCGCCAGACGGGACGGACGCTTAAGTTCGGCAGTACAGCCGTAGCTCACCTTGGCCCCGGCGGGCATAGCGCGTACCGCCGCGATGCGGCTTTTCAGGCGCATGACCGGGATGAGACCCGGGCCGTCCAGGCCGCGGCTGTCCTCATCGGTATAGTAGCCGTACAGGACGATTCCAGGCCGAACCATATCCAGATAGGTACAGGGATAGTGTAACACAGCGGAGCTGGCCCCGCAATGGTAAATTTTCAGGTGGATGCCCCGCTCCTCCAGGGCTTTTCTGGCATCCAAGAAGCGGGTGAACTGGGTCATGGTATACGCCTCATCCCCGTCGGCGGCGGCAAAGTGGGTGAACATCCCCTCCACTTCCAGCCCGGGCAGGGCACACACCTGGGCCATCTCCTGGGCCACAGCCTGGTTGTCCCCGTCCTCCCAGCGAAATCCCAGCCTCCCCATGCCGGTGTCTACCTTGATGTGGACCTTCAGCTTTTTTCCTTGCTTCTGAGCGATCTCCGAAAAGACCCGGGCACTGTCCAGGTCCTCCACCTCCTGAATGATATCCCATTGAAGCAGCTCTTCCCCCAGCGCTGGGTGGGTCTGGCCCAGGCACAGGATGGGCATGGAGATGCCCGCCCGGCGCAGCTGCTCTCCCTCGTCCACACAGGCCACCGCCAGCAGGTCGGCTCCCAGCCGCTCCAGCTTTTGGGCCACGGGCACCGCCCCGTGGCCGTAGGCGTCCGCCTTCACCAGCCCGGCAAAGCGGCAGCCCTGGGGCAGCATGGCTCGCAGGGCGCGGTAATTGTGTTCCAGGGCGTCCAAGTCGATCTCCGCCCAAGTACGAAGCTCTCTTCTGTCTAACATAGCAATCCCTCTTTTATCATACCGGCCCATGGATGATCGGGTCAGCTTTTTACAAAGTCAGTACATTCACACAAAATCACCCGGAACCCGTCCACGCTGATCTCCCCCCGCACCAGATTCCGGGACTCCGGTTCAAACCACAAGGTGACCAGCCGCCCCTCGCCCGGGCCGGCGGTGGGGTCGCCGCAGTCCACCCGGAGCAGGTTTTCTTCTTCCTCCAGGGCGCAGGCGGTGATATAACCCGAACGTGCAGCCTCCAACAGGGCGGGAAACGCGGACACGGGGTTGAGGCCCTTTTCGTCCAGAGGCCCTGTCTCAGTCCAGACCCCCTCATATTCCAGCGTTCCCTCTGTCCCGTCATATCGGGCGGTCATCCCCGCCACAGTCTCCGGAGCATTGAGGGTGAGCGTCAGCTCCTCCCCCTCCAGTGTGGCATCCATCTCATAGGAATAGACCCGCTGGCCGTAGTCGGCAGTGACGGACAGATGGGCCGAGCAAGCGGTCATCTCCAGATACTCGCCCCGCAGCCCCAGGGCCAGCTCCTCCGCCTGGCTCACCTTCGCCGGGGAGCAGCCGGCGAGGAGCAGCATCATTGGTACGCAAAGCAGCAGTTTGCGCACAGCGTTC
>CALWOP010000168.1 GCA_944383195.1 uncultured Oscillospiraceae bacterium | reverse complement strand
ATCTATGTCATTGAGGTCAACCCCCGCTCCTCCCGCACCATCCCCTATATCTCCAAGGTCACCGGCGTGCCCATCATTGACCTGGCTACCAAGGTCATGCTGGGTCAGAAGCTGAAAGACCTGGATTACGGCACTGGTCTCTATCCCGAGGCCAGCTACTACGCAGTCAAGGCCCCCGTCTTCTCCTTTGAGAAGCTCACCGACGTGGACACCGGCCTTGGCCCTGAGATGAAGTCCACCGGCGAGGTGCTGGGTCTGGCCGAGACCTATCCCCAGGCCCTGCTGAAGGCCTTTAAGGGCTCCGGTATGCGGGCTCCCAAGCGGGGCGGCCGCATCATCATCACCGTCAAGGACGAGGACAAGCAGGAGATCCTCTCCATCGCCCGGGGCTTTGAGGAGATGGGCGTGGAGCTGTACGCCACCTCCGGCACCTGCCAGGCCCTTAACGATGCGGGCATCGAGTGCAAGCGGGTCAACCGCGTCTCCCAGTCCCACCCCAACATTCTGGATATGATCGCTTCCGGCACTGTGGACCTCATCATCAACACCCCCACCAAGGGCCGCAAGAACGACTCCGACGGCTTCCACATCCGCCGCTCCGCCGTGGAGCACGGTGTGGGCTGCGTCACCGCCGTGGATACCGCCCGTGCCCTGCTCACCGTCCGTCAGCAGAGCCGCAGCGAGGACCTGACCCCCATCGACATCACCAAGATCTGATTTCCCGCCTGGGGCGGCCGTACGGGCCGCCCCAGCGGTAATTTTCCCCCTGAAACGCAAAAATCCACACCCGAAGGTGTGGTTCCTTGTCTGGTTTGGTTGATGTTGTTACCGCTCGCTTACGACGGTGCTTTCCTGCTCATAGAGCATATCTTCCAGATCCTGCAGCATACGCTCCGCCTCCTTTCCTGTTTTCTGATGAAATCATACCTGATTTTCAGGTCGAAAACAAGGGAATTGAGGTTAAACCTATGTTAAATCTAAACCCATAAGGGAGGAACCTTCATGTCCCACCAGACCGTCATCGTCCTTGACTTCGGCGGGCAGTACAACCAGCTCATCGCCCGCCGGGTGCGGGAGTGTAATGTGTACTGCGAAGTCAAGCCCTATACCACCCCCTTAGCTGAGCTGAAAGCCATGAACCCCATCGGTATTATCTTTACCGGAGGCCCCAATTCCGTCTACCTGGAGTCCTCGCCCCACGTGGACCCGGAGATCTTCACCTGGGGGGTGCCCATCCTGGGCATCTGCTACGGCTGCCAGCTCATCGCCCACACTCTGGGCGGCCAGGTCACTGAGGCCCAGGATGATTCCGCCCGGGAGTACGGTAAGACCCAGACCTACTACGATACCGGCTGCAAGCTGTTCAAGGGCCTGCCTGCCGAGGGCATCTCCTGGATGAGCCATGGGGACTACATGGCCAAGGTACCCGAGGGCTTTGCCCTCACCGCCCACTCCGACGCCTGCCCCAACGTAGCCATCGCCGACGAGAAGCGGGGCTTCTACGGCGTGCAGTTCCATCCCGAGGTCAACCACACCCAGCACGGCATCGATATGATCCGCAACTTTCTCTACCAGGTGTGCCATGCCGCCGGAGACTGGACCATGGAGGACTATAAGCACACCGCCATCGCCCAGGTCCGGGAAAAGGTGGGCAGCGGCAAGGTGCTGCTGGCCCTCAGCGGCGGCGTGGACTCCTCCGTGGTAGCCGCCCTGCTGGCCGAGGCAGTGGGCAAGCAGCTCACCTGTGTCTTTGTGGACCACGGCCTTATGCGTCTCAACGAGGGTGACGAGGTAGAGGCCGCTTTCTCCAAGTGGGACATCAACTTTGTCCGGGTCAATGCCGAGAGCCGGTTCCTGCTGAAGCTGGCCGGTGAAAGCGAGCCCGAGCACAAGCGCAAGATTATCGGCGAGGAGTTTATCCGGGTCTTTGAAGAGGAGGCCAAAAAGGTGGGCACCGTGGACTTCCTGGCCCAGGGCACCATCTATCCCGACGTCATCGAGTCCGGCGCGGGCAACGCCGCCGTCATCAAGAGCCATCACAATGTTGGCGGCCTGCCCGACTATGTGGACTTTAAGGAGATCATCGAGCCTCTGCGCCTGCTGTTTAAGGACGAGGTTCGTCAGCTGGGCCGTGAGCTGGGCCTGCCCGAGTACCTGGTCTCCCGCCAGCCCTTCCCCGGCCCCGGTCTGGCCATTCGTATTATCGGAGACATCACCAAGGAGAAGGCGGACACCCTGCGCCTGGCCGACCACATCTTCCGGGAAGAGATCGCCAAAGCGGGGGAGGACAAGAACCTCAACCAGTATTTTGCTGTCCTCACCAACACCCGCTCCGTGGGCGTCATGGGCGATGGGCGCACCTATGATTACACTCTGGCCCTCCGGGCAGTGACCACCAGCGACTTTATGACCGCTGACTGGGCCCGCATCCCCTATGAGGTGCTGGACAAGATCTCCGTGCGCATTGTCAACGAGGTCCCCCACATTAACCGTATCGTCTACGACATCACCAGTAAGCCCCCGGCCACCATCGAGTGGGAATGACGCTCGAAACGGCGAAAACCCGCATGAATACAGGCTTTTTTGCCCGTCCATATTGCTCTTGATACTGGATTGATACTATTTGTGTCCGCCC
>CALWOP010000167.1 GCA_944383195.1 uncultured Oscillospiraceae bacterium | reverse complement strand
GCCGATGATGTAGTTGTTGGGCATCACCAGACTGTAACTGCTGCTGAGGGGGTATACCTTGGAAAACTGCTTCATGGTAAGGCCGGCATCTCCACCGCAGGTGCAGACACCGAAAGTGAACGACTGGGTCCTGGGCAGCTTTTTCGCAAATTCCGCCATGATCTCCGGTGCGCCCCAGGCGTAGACCGGAAAGACAAAGCCGATCAGTTCGGCGTTGTCCAGATCCGGCAGCTGATTCAGGTTGGTGATATCATAGGTCTTATCCCCGGTCAGTCGCGCCAGCTGCCGGGCTGCCCACGCCGAGTTGCCTGTTCCGGAAAAATAGAAAATCATCGTTTATGCTCGCTTCCTTGGTTTATTATGTAATTAGTATCAGCATAACAAAGAATCTCCACATCTGCAAGCGTTCATACAAGCATTGTGCCGCTGTGTCAACCGGAACAGCGATGATCAAAAAACGGCTGAGCAACCCATTTCAAGGCCGTTCAGCCATTCTTTTGACAAGCCTATTTTACAACAGACCATTTGTCTCATAGAGAGCTTACAAGTTTACAGAGCGGCGTTGATGGCGGCGATAGCGCCGTCGGATACGGCGGTGGCTACCTGGCGCACCTGCTTGACCCGGATGTCACCTGCGGCGTACACACCGGGGATAGAGGTCTCCATTTTCTCGTTGGTGACGATATAGCCGTCCTGGAGCGTGAGCTGACCATACATCTGGGTGTTGGGGGTCACACCGGCGTACACAAAGATGCCGCAACCGGGGTCCTCAATCGTCTCAATCGAGCCGTCCTGCTCACTGGCGATCTCCAGCCGCTCTACCTGATTCTGACCGAAGACAGCGTGAAGGCGGGAGCTCAGCTTCAGGGGAATGTTGCCTGCAGCAGCCACCTTCTGTCGGAACTCGGGGATACAGCCCAGTTGATCTTCAAAGTGGATGATGGTCAGCTTGCGGGCAAAAGAGGACAGATACAGGGCCTCTTTCACCGCGCCGTCGGCACCGCCCACAACATAGATGTTCTTGCCGGTGTAGGCAGCTGCGTCTCTGGGAGCGTTCAGACCCATGCCTTTGCCGGTCAACTCCTTCTCACCGGGAATGCCCAGCTTGCGGGGAGTGCCGCCGTTGGCCAGAATAATCCTCCGGGCTTGATAGGTTCCTTTGTTGGTGCGGACAGTTTTTAACTCGCCAGCCAGATTTACATCGATCACCGTCTCATAGGCGATCTCCACGCCGGCGTTCAACGCCTGCTCCTTCATGCGGGCGGCAAAGGTAGCGCCCGTTTCATGAGACTGGAGGGCGGTGTAGTGGGTGACGGTGGATACCTTGCCAATGATGCCGCCCAGCTGGGCCTGTTCCAGGATCAAGGTCTTTTGGCCGCGGCTGACCGCATAGATACCAGCGCTGATACCGGCAGGGCCGGCACCGATGATTAGGATGTCATACATGATTGCGTTCCTCCTGTATTAAAGTATTTTGGATTGTTATAGGACTTATAGCAGACCTTCCAGGTGCTGCATGATCAGACTGACGCAGGTGATGCCGGACTGGAGAGCGGCTCGGGAGGTGATGATTATGGCCACGATCATATCGGCTTTTACTTTGCTTTTCCCTTGTCTGACTTGATTATAAGCCAAAAAGACGATAAAATAAAATGAAGAATTATTATTCAACTATAAATTGAAATAATAGGTGATCGATATGCTGGATCCTCGTTGGAACACATTTCTGGTGCTGTGCGAAACCATGAACTACACCCGGGCAGCTGAGCGGCTGTGTCTCACTCAGCCCGCGGTGACCCACCACATTCACTATCTGGAGCAGCATTACGGCTGTCAGCTGTTTTCCTATGAGAGAAAAGTGCTTCGGCTGACTGAGGCAGGATTGCGGCTGCGGGAGTTTACCCGCTCCATGTCCTATAATAGCCAGAAAATCGAGGAGGCTATGGCGGCAGAGGCGCCCATTTCCCTGCGGGTAGGAACCTCCAAAACCATTGGAGAGTATGTGATCGCCCCCAAGGTGGAACGCTTTCTCCGGGCCCACCCGGAGGCTCATTTTTCCCTGCTGGTGGACAATACTCAGGCACTGCTCCGCGCACTGGAAGAGGGGCAGGTGGACTTTGTGCTGGTCGAGGGCTTTTTTGAGCGCAGCCGGTATGAGACGCAGCTGTTCCGCAGAGAGGATTTTTTTGGCGTATGTGAGCCGGGACACCGTCTGGCAGGGCGCAGCGTATCTTTGGATGAATTGTATGGGGAACGGCTTATTCTTCGTGAGGAAGGTTCTGGAACCCGGGCCATCTTCGAAGATGCACTGCACCGCATAAACGATACACTGGACAGCTTTGAGAGTATCGTGACAATCGGTGAGTTCGAGACAATTAAGTCCCTGGTGGCCGACGGTCTTGGGATCTCTTTTCTGTATGCTCCGGTCGTAGAAAGGGAGCTGGTACAAGGAAAGCTGGCCCGGTTTGAGCTGGCAGATGTACCCATGAGCGGAGCATTTTATTTTGCCTGCTTAAAGGATAATTTGTTTTCCGGGGTTTGGGCGGAGTGGATGCAGTAAGAGAAGGTCGGATGTACGTGAAGGGATGGAACAGCTGAACCGGAGATCCACCATTGTACCCATATGGTGGGTAGTTTCCTAGACGGCAATTCTGCTCTGATGCTGGTCTGTGCCCGGCTGCGCCATGTGGCTGGCATCCAGTGAGGCAACAAGAAGTAC
>CALWOP010000166.1 GCA_944383195.1 uncultured Oscillospiraceae bacterium | reverse complement strand
GACCGCATGGTGAAAAGCTGCCATGTGACCTGCCGCATGGCCCTGGACAAGGCGGTGGCAGAGGGGCTGATTCTGAAAAACCCCGCCGCAAACTGCAAAGCGCCAGCCACCCGTCCCAGGGAAATGGCTGTATTGACCGGAGAAGAAATCCAGTGCCTGCTCATTCAGGCCAAAGAGGACGGGTGCTATGAGCTGCTTCTGCTGGAGCTGTCTACCGGCCTGCGGCGGGGCGAGATCCTGGCCCTGCAGTGGGATGACCTGGACTTCCGAACGGGGGTGCTGCGGATAGAGCGTCAGGTTCAGCGAATCAAGGGAGAGCTGGTAGTCTCAACGCCCAAAACCAGAACCTCCAGCCGGAGTGTGATCCTGCCGGGGCCTATCCTGAATGTTCTGGCGCGTTACCGTAAAAGCTGCTCCTCCCGCTGGATGTTTCCGTCGCCGAAGAAAGCGGATTCTCCCCTGGACCCGGCGGCGGTGCGGAAAAAGCTGGCCGTTGTGCTGAAACGGGCGGGATGTAAGCATCTGCGGTTCCACGATTTGCGCCATACCTTTGCCACCAACGCCCTGGAGCATGGGATGGACATCAAGACCCTGTCCGCCATCATCGGCCATGTGTCCAGCGCCACTACCCTGAATGTCTACGCCCATGTGACCGATGAAATGCGGCAGAGAGCCGCCGACCGCATTGATCGGGGAATCGCCGGTGTAGAGCCGCCTCCCAAGCCGGAGCATCAGAAGAGACCGAAGGCAACGGACTTTCAGGCGGTGAAGGGAAAGTACCGCAAGCCGGGAACGGGGTGCATGACCCAGATCAATGACCATCTCGGGAAGGCCGGTACTCCCCCAAGGTCAATGGAAAACGCATCGCGCGAAATGTTTATGCCTCAACCGAGGATGAGTGTGAGCAAAAGCTGACAGAGCTGATTCAGGAGATGAAAAGAGAGCTGGAACCCCTTCGGGCCAAGAAGAAAGCGGGCTGAAAAAGAGAACGCCGCCCTCCGAAAAAAGCACTTCTGGAGGGCGGCTTTTTGTCTGTCTGTGGCTGTTGTGTGGTCAAAGATGACCGGAGGAAATGTAGGGGAGAGGAAAGTGGGCAAAAAAGTTAGAAAAAAACCGCCGTTTTCTTTCGAAAACAGCGGTTTTTCTGGTGGACGATACAGGACTTGAACCTGTGACCTCCCGCACGTCAAGCGGATGCTCTACCAGCTGAGCTAATCGTCCAGACAGCGTAGATTATTATACGATAGAGATCGAAGCTTGTCAATACTTTTTTGAAAAAATCTTTGCGGATTCAGCGAAGGTGCAAAAGAGCATAATCCGAAGGGAGTTGCAGAAAAAGATATCAAAAGTACGGGGGATGTGTTATAATAAGCAGCGCAGGATTTTATTTCTTGCTAGGAGGAATATGTTATGTTAAAACTTGATTTGTCGAAACTGAAGGGCTTTGTTCCCGAAGACTATCTGAACGCCAGAGAGAACGCCTTGACCAAGGCGGCGGATATGCTGGCCAATCATAACGGCCCCGGTGGAGATTTTACCGGCTGGGTGACGCTGCCGCGGGACTACGATCAGGAGGAGTTCGCCCGCATTCAGGCGGCGGCGAAGAAGATCCAGCAGCAGTCTCAGGTTCTGCTGGTCATCGGTATTGGCGGTTCCTACCTGGGCGCCCGTGCTGTGATCGATATGCTGTGTTCCCCCAACTATAATCTGAAGAAGAAAAACACCCCTGACATCTATTTTGCCGGCAATGGACTGTCTACCGATGCGCTGCTGGAGCTGATTGACTTGGTGGGAGACCGGGACTTCTCCATCAATATCATTTCCAAGTCCGGTACTACCACCGAGCCCGCCGTAGCATTCCGCATTTTTAAGGATCTGCTGGAGAAGAAGTACGGGAAAGAGGGCGCTCGGGAACGGATCTACGCTACTACCGACAAGGCCCGGGGGGCGTTGAAGGGCTTGGCCGATGCCGAGGGCTATGAAGAGTTTGCGGTGCCCGATGAGGTAGGCGGTCGTTACTCCGTGCTGACTGCGGTGGGGCTGCTGCCCATCGCTGTGGCCGGTGTAGACATCTGTGAGCTGATGGGCGGAGCTCGTCAGGCCATGGAGCAGCTGTCTGTTGGCGGTGCCGAAAATCCCGCGTGGCAGTATGCAGCCGCCCGTCATGCCCTGTATCAGGCAGGAAAGAAAGTGGAGCTGCTGGCCGGCTATGAGCCTGCGTTCCGGTTCTTTGCCGAGTGGTGGAAGCAGCTGTTTGGCGAGAGCGAGGGCAAGGACGGCAAGGGCCTGTTCCCTGCCAGCGTAGAGTTTACTGCTGACCTGCACTCCATGGGCCAGTATATTCAGCAGGGTGAGCGGCTCATGTTTGAGACGGTGGTGAAGTTTGCCCCCAAGGGCGAGTTCCTCATCCCCAATGATCCGGATAATGTGGACGGGCTTAACTTCCTGTCCGGCAAGCCCTTGGCCTTTGTGGCTGAGCAGGCCATGCGCGGGACCATTCTGGCCCATGTGGACGGCGGTGTGCCCAACGTGCTGGTGGAGATGCCCGCTATTTCGGCCCAGTGTGTTGGCTACCTTATCTACTTCTTTGAGTATGTCTGCGGCCTGTCCGGCTACTTGCTGGAGGTCAATCCCTTTGACCAGCCGGGCGTGGAGGCCTATAAGAAGAATATGTTCGCGCTCCTGGGCAAGCCCGGGTATGAGGACATGAAGGCCGAGCTGGAGGCAAAGCTGTAAAAG
>CALWOP010000165.1 GCA_944383195.1 uncultured Oscillospiraceae bacterium | reverse complement strand
TCCACCACAGAGGCCATATCGGTGGGCAGGTCGGCGCCCTCGCCGCCTACACGGCCGATGACCACCATAGCGGTGTCAGAGAAGTCCTTGGCGTTCTGGATCATCTCATCGGTGTACAGGTTCACGTTGGGCTCAGGCAAGGTCCAGTCCTGAGAGCTCATGGACACCACAGGGCGGTCAGCCTTGTAGTCGATGTAGAACTGGCTGAGCTCCTCGTTGGTGGCAAAGCCGGCGTTGGCCAGGCCCTCCAGCAGGGTGGTAGTGTGGTAAGCGTCGTTCAGGGAGCCGGAACCGGTACCGCCGTACACGGGGTTGGTGGAGGCCCAGCCGAAGACGTTCAGGTTGGCGCCGGACTGGAGGGGCAGTGCGCTGTTGTCATTCTCCAGCAGCACGATACCCTCCTCGGCGATGTCCTCCACCAGAGCGGAAGCCTCGGCAGAGGTCTCCTCGCTGATGGTACCGCCGCCGGTAGCCAGGGAGATCATGGTGAACATAGGTCCGGTGCAGACCAGATTGACGATGACCGCGATGGCCAGGATCATGGCCATGGCCGTCTCGCCCCGGGCCAGGAACTTCTTGCTCTTGGGCAGCTTGCGCACGGCGACCATGATCGCAATGCCCAGCACCAGCACCACGGCAAGGGCGATCAAGTGATACTTGACAGAGTCCAGTACCTTGAAGACGTCGTCCATGTTGATACTTAACATTTCATCTTCCTCCTAAGTCAGATTGAGAGCGCAACACACAAGCCGCGTCTCATCGGTGCGCCCATCATAACAGACTTTTACATACATTTTTCATTCCCCGCACAAATTGACCGTTTTTTTGCGCAAACTGTTTTTTGCCTTGTGCTTATCTCACAAAATATGTGAACAATATTTGTCCATTTAGCCCACTGACCAAAAAAAATACCGCGGACTTAAGCAAAGTCCGCGGTATCTGCGCTTCTCATTTCTTCTCCCGTAGGGGGACGAGGATGTTCATCACAAACCAGCTGTCTTTGACCTCGATGGTCACAGAACCGCCGTATTTCTCAGCGGTATAGCGGATGCTCTTCACCCCATAGCCATGGTAGTCCGCATCCTGCTTTGTGGTCACCGGCAGTCCATCCCGGAAAGACACCTCCTCCGGGCAGTAATTCTCACATCGGATGATAAGGAAATCCTTGTGGGAATATACCGCCACATGGATCAGCCGCTTCTCCTTGTCCGGGATGCGCAGCTCACACTCAATGGCATTGTCCAGCATATTGCCGAAAATGGTGCAGATATCCATCACGTCCATAAAGCCCAGCAGGGAGCCATCGGCTACACAGGTCAGCTCGATCTTATGCTTGGCACAGTAGAGGCTCTTTCCGGTGAGCACCGTGTCCAGCACGGAGTTTCCCGTCTTGTTCTGGGCCTCATAGTTGCGGATCTCATTTTCCATCTCATCCAGATAGTCCGCCCGCTTCTGTGCATCCGGCTCCGCCCGCAGCACCGCGATCTGGTGCTTCAGGTCGTGGTATTTCCGGTTGATCAGATCAATGCTCTCCCGGCTCTGCCGGTACTGGACATATTGATTTTGCAAAATGTTCTTCACTGCGTCCAGCTCACGCTTTACCCGTAGCTCGCTGCGCTGGATATGGTAGGCATAGAGCATGACCACTCCCGCCAGGTCCACCAGGGTCCGGATATTGTAGATGTCGCTGATGTAGCTGCCGCTGAACGGGGTCTTGGCATAGACAAAGCTCAGGTTGCTCATGGCAAAGCAGGTCACTCCCATCACCAGGGCCGGCCACAGCTCCCTGGGCCGGACCGCCAGGGTTGGGTACTGGACCGCCCGGCGGCTCTCCAGCCGGTACATCAGGAAGAAAACCCCCAGGTAGACCACCACGGCAAACAGCAGGGAAAACCAGAGGCTGTCCCTACCCAGCCGAAGCGCCCCATAGGCGTAGAGCTGCCACTCCAGGGATGCGGCAAACTCCGCCAGCAGAAAGGCCCGTACCGTGCAGTAGCCCACACTCACCAGGGACATATTGCAGCACAAGGCGATGGTCAGGAACATCAGCCCCACCGCCACCGCCATGCAGGGGATCCACAGTGCCACCGGCCAGGAGCCGGTGAGGTGGAGAAACAGGCTTTGAACGACCAGAAACAGCGCCAAAACGCTCCACAGCCGCCAGCCTTTCAGCCGCTTTTCATACTTTTGGATATAGACCATGCACGCCCCCCACTCGGCCAGAGCGGTGAGGATGCGGGGAATGCTGGGCACCACATTCATCGTCCCACCCCGCTGACATAGTTGGTCAGCGCCTCCAGAAAAGCGCCTTTCCGGGTGCGGCTGATGATGAGCTGTTCCCCGTGGATGAGCACACACCCATCCCGCACCCCGTCCACGTGCTCCAGATTCACAAGATAGCCCTTATTGCTGCGGAAAAAGCCGTGCTCTTTCAAGTCCGCTTCCGCCTGCTGGATGGTACCGCCGGCGGCCGCGTGATCGCCGGTCCGGGTATGATAGATAAGCTGGTGCCCCCGGCTCTCCACATAGTAGATATCTCCCACCGCCAGCTTCATGGCGCCGCCCTTGACGGGAATGGTGAGATAGGCCGTCTCCCTGCGGCTCAGGCGCTGGATGGCCCGGCTCAGGCGCTGGCTGAAGGCAAAATAGTTTACCGGCTTGAGCACATAGTCCAGGGCGTCCACCGCATACCCCCGGATGGCGTACTGGGCCATATTGGTGATGAAGATAATAATGACCTCCGGGTCCTGCCGGCGGATCAGTTCCGCGGCGGTCATCCCGTTCAAAAAGGGCATCTCCACATCCAGCAG
>CALWOP010000164.1 GCA_944383195.1 uncultured Oscillospiraceae bacterium | reverse complement strand
CCCGTGAGGATGCGCAGCAGGGTGGTCTTGCCGCAGCCGTTGGGGCCAAGCAATCCCACCCGTTCGCCGGTGTCCACCTGAAAGGTGAGTCCGTCCAGTATTTTGCTGCCGACCTCAAACTCCTTGACCAGGCCGGATACTGAAATGTCAATCATAGCGTTCCTCTTTTGTTGCTCATGCTCATTTCTCTGGGGTCTGCTTCACCAAAAAGGCGGTGATGTCTTCCATCTTCATCCCTCGAGAAGCTTTGACCAGAATGGTGCAGTCCCTCCGCAGCAGCATGGGCAGACGCTCCATGGCCTCGCCCTTGTCCTGGCAATAGAGGACCTGGGGCACCCCGGCGTCTCGGGCCCCCTGGGCCATAGCGGCAGACTGTTCGCCCACGGCCACCAGGCACTGGATGCCCGCCTGACCCAGGTACTCCCCTACCTCCGCATGGAGGGCGGGGGAAAATGGGCCAAGCTCCAGCATATCGCCCAGTACAGCGATCTTATAGCTGCTCTGGCTGTCGGACAAAACGCTGATGGCCGCCCGCATAGACTGTGGATTGGCGTTGTATGTGTCGTCTAGAATGATAATTCCGTTGCCCCGGCGCAGGATGTTCATGCGCATACGGGTGGGGACAAACTGGCGGATGCCCTGCTCGATCTCATCGGGGGTAAGACCGAAGCGCTCGGCCACCGCCGCGGCGATGAGAGTGGGATAGACCATGTGCTCTCCCAGGGCGGGGATACAGACCTCCCGGTCCATGCTGGGGGTGGTCAGGCGGCAGTGAATGTGGCTCACGCCATCGCCGCCCAGGATCTGGGCCCGATACTCCAGGCCCTCCCCCTGGCCGCAGAACACCGTCTGCACCGGGGTCTTGCCCCGGAGGGTGGAGAGCATGGGGTCGTCCCCGTTGAGGACCAGCAGGCCGTCCTCCTTGATGTGGGGCAGCAGCTCGCACTTGGCCTTGAAGATGTTCTCCCGGCTGCCCAGGCGCTCGATGTGGGCATCGCCGATGTTGGTGATGACTCCCACCTCAGGCTTGACAATGCCGCCCAGGAAGTCGATCTCCCCAAACTTATCCATGCCCATTTCCACCACGCCAATCTGGTGGCTGCTGTCCAGACGCAGGAGGGTCAGGGGCAGGCCGATGTTGTTGTTGAAGTTGCCCTCGGTCTTCAGGACCTTGTACTTGACCCCCAGCACCGCGGCCAGCATATCCTTGGCCGTGGTCTTGCCCACGCTGCCGGTAACGGCCACAAAGGGGATGTGGAACTGCTCCTTATACCAGGCGGCCAGGTCCCGCAGGGCCCGCTGGGTGGAGGGCACCTTCACATAGAACTTCCCGGGCTGGTAGCTCTCCCGCTCCCGCTGGGTGAGGCACCCCACCGCCCCGGACTCCAGGGCGGCGTTGATATAGGCGTGGCCGTCAAACCGCTCCCCGGCCAGGGGGATGAACAGGGAGCCGGGATGGATGTCCCGGCTGTCGGTGTCCACATGGGAAATGGGGGCGTTTTTATCAAACTCTCCCAGAAGCTGCCCATTTACCGCCTGAAGCAGCTGTCCTAACGTAATAGTCTCCACGATTACAGGCTCTCCTTCCGCTCCTCCAGGGAGGCGTCAATGATCCGCTGACACAGGGCGGGGTAGCTGATACCCACCGCCGCCGCCTCCTGGGGCACCAGACTGGTGGGGGTCATGCCGGGCAGGGTGTTGATTTCAAGAAAATAGGGGGTTCCGTCCTCGGTTACGATGAAGTCTGCCCGGGAATAGACCCCCAGGCCCAGGATGTGGAATACCTTCAGAGCCGCCTCCCCCAGGCGCTTCTCCCACTCTTGGGGAATCTGGGCGGGACAGACTTCCCGGGCTGCGCCGGGCTGGTACTTGTTCTCATAGTCGTAAAAGCCCTCGTTGGGAATGATCTCAATAGAGGGCAAGGCACGGTTCTCCAGCAGAGCCACCTGGATCTCCCGGCCGGAGACATACTGCTCCAGCACGGTGCGGCCCCCCAGCTTCACGCTCTCCTGAAGGGCGTGCTCCAACTCCGGGCGGTCGTGGGCGATATACACCCCGATGGAGGAGCCGCTGGCAATAGGCTTTACCACCACGGGAAGCTCTGTGCGCTCCAACAGGGCGGGGATGTTCTCTTGGGTGACAGTGACTGTCTCCCACCGGGGGGTCATGACCTCGCCGGCCACCAGGCGCTTGGTCAGGTCCTTATCCATAGCCATGGCCGAACCTAGATACCCCGAGCCGGTGTAGGGCACGCCCAGCAGGTCCAGGGTAGCCTGAATCCGCCCGTCCTCGCCGCAGGAGCCGTGAAGAGCCAAGAAGACGATGTCCGCCCCGACACACAGCTCCAGAACCCCAGGGCCGATGGCAGACCGGCCGCCGGTTTTCCGCTGGGCCCGGATCTCTCCCAGATCCGGAGCCTTGGGGCTGATGTGGCGCAGCTTTTCGGGAATTGGCTGGCTATAGAGCTCCTCCCCGGACACATCCATCCCGTCCAGACCGAAAAACAGGTCCACCAGAGCCGCCTGGTGACCCAGATCCCGGAGAGCCTGGGCAATGAGAGCCCCGGAGGACAAAGAGACGTTGCGCTCAGGGCTCAGCCCGCCGGCCAAAACCAATATCTTCATTTCAAAACACCTCGTTTACAACACATGGGCATACCTACCACATTGTATACACTGGTCAAATATTTTATCACATTTCAAGCCTGTCTACAATGGGGCATGGAAAAATTTTGTCTGCTCCGGGCACAAATGAACACATCCACCAGCGAAGCTGGTGGTTGTCACTGTGCGGGCGTAGCCCTTTGTTCCTCGCGGACGCGTAC
>CALWOP010000163.1 GCA_944383195.1 uncultured Oscillospiraceae bacterium | reverse complement strand
GTGGACACTCCGGGCCACGCCGACTTTGGCGGCGAGGTGGAGCGTATTTTGAAGATGGTCAACGGCGTTATCCTGCTGGTGGATGCCGCCGAGGGCCCCATGCCCCAGACCCGGTTCGTGCTGAGCAAGGCCCTGGAGCTGGGCCACCGGGTGATTGTGGTGGTCAACAAGATCGACCGCCCCGACCAGCGTGTGTACGAGGTCATTGACGAGGTGCTGGAGCTGCTGATGGATCTGGACGCCACCGACGAGCAGCTGGACTCCCCCATGCTCTTCTGCTCCGGCCGTCAGGGTACTGCTTCCGTCCAGCCCGATGTGGCTGGCAGCGACTTGAAGCCCCTGTTTGACGCCATTGTGGAATATATCCCCGCCCCTGAGGTGGATCTGGAGGCCCCCTTCCAGATGCTGGTGTCCTCCATTGACTACAATGAGTTTGTGGGCCGGATCGCCATCGGCCGCATTGAGCGGGGCGTCATCAAGCAGAACCAGGAGATCGCGGTGTGCAACTACCACGACCCCGACGCCCCCGCCAAGAAGGCCAAGGCGGCCAACCTCTATGAGTTTGACGGCCTGGCCAAGGTGCCGGTGCAGCAGGCGGAGGCGGGCAACATCATCGCCATGAGCGGCATGGGTGAGATCACCATCGGCGATACCATCTGTGCCCCTGAGTGCATTGAGCCCATTGAGTTTGTGAAGATCTCCGCCCCCACCATTGAGATGACCTTCTCCGTCAACGACTCCCCCTTTGCCGGCCGAGAGGGCAAGTTTGTCACCAGCCGCCAGCTGCGGGAGCGCCTGTTCCGGGAGACCATGAAGGACGTGTCCCTTCGGGTCACCGAGGTGGAGGGCTCCACCGACTCCTTCAATGTGGCCGGCCGGGGCGAGATGTCCCTGTCCATCCTCATCGAGACCATGCGCCGGGAGGGCTACGAGCTTCAGGTCTCCCCGCCCCGTGTGCTCTATCAGGAGATCGACGGCGTGAAGTGTGAGCCTGTGGAGCGCCTGGTGGTAGACGTCCCCGCCGACTGTGTGGGCGCGGTGATGGAGAAGATCGGCTCCCGCAAGGGCGACCTGCTGGAGATGAATCCCGTGGGCGACCGGATGAAGGTGGAGTTCCTGGTCCCCTCCCGGGGCCTGTTCGGCTACCGGAACGAGTTCTTGACCGACACCAAGGGCGAGGGCATCATGGCCTCTGTCTTTGACAGCTACCAGCCTGTGAAGGGCGAGATCAGCCGCCGTTCCACCGGCTCTCTGGTGGCCTTTGAGACCGGCGAGGCGGTCACCTACGGACTGTTCAACGCCCAGGAGCGCGGCAGCCTGTTCATTGGCCCGGGCACGCCCGTCTACGCCGGCATGGTGGTGGGCGTCACCCCCAAGAACGAGGACATCTCCGTCAACGTGTGCAAGAAGAAGCAGCTGACCAATATGCGTGCCTCCGGCTCCGACGAGGCCCTGCGTCTGGTCACGCCCCGGACCCTGTCTCTGGAGCAGTGCCTGGAGTTTTTGGCCGACGATGAGCTGCTGGAGTGCACCCCCGAGAACCTGCGTCTGCGCAAGCGGATTCTGGACCACGGCGAACGGATGCGTGAGGCTTCCAAGAAAAAGCAGTAAACAAAGACAACGCCCCGTATTTTCTATTGAGAAAATACGGGGCGTTTTATTATAAAGGGGACATACCCAAAAAATAACCGGCCATGTGGAAAAAATCTGTGTTCCCGGAAAACAGGAACACAAAGGGGGAATCTCCCGCTTTTCCTTGCCTTTTCTACGGGCAGAGAGTATAATAATACAAATTGGGTGTCTTGTCACCCTCCCTTGAAGGAGGCTTTCCAAGATGAAAGCAAAGACCAACCTCACCATGCTCTGTGACTTCTATGAGCTGACCATGGCCAACGGCTATTTTCAGACCGGCCTGAAAGACCGCATCTGCTATTTTGATGTATTTTACCGCTCCGTCCCGGACAAGGGCGGCTTTTCCATCGCCGCGGGCCTGGCCCAGGTGGTGGAGTATATCCAGGAGCTGTGTTTTGATGAGGAGGACCTGGAGTATTTAAGAGGGAAGGGCTATTTCAGCGAAGAATTTTTAACCTTTCTCCGCAACTTTAAATTTACCGGCGATATTTGGGCCGTGCCGGAAGGTACCCCGGTTTTCCCCAATGAGCCTATCCTGACCGTCCGGGCCCCTGCCATTCAGGCCCAGTTTGTAGAGACCTTTGTCCTGCTCACCCTGAACCACCAGAGCCTCATCGCCACCAAGTCCAACCGCATCGTCCGGGCGGCGGAGGGGCGGCCTGTGGCGGAGTTCGGCTCCCGCCGGGCCCAGGGCTCCGACGGGGCGCTGCTGGGCGCCCGGGCCAGCTACATTGCCGGCTGCTCGGCCACCGCCTGTACCATGGCCGATCAGCGCTACGGTTCCCCCGCCACCGGGACCATGGCCCACTCCTGGGTGCAGATGTTCCCCGATGAATATACCGCCTTTAAAACCTACTGTGAGCTGTACCCAGAAAACGCCACCCTGCTGGTGGACACCTACAACGTGCTCAAGTCTGGGGTGCCCAACGCCATCCGGGCGTTTCAAGAGGTCCTCCTCCCCCGGGGCATCACCAAGTGCGGCATCCGCCTGGATTCCGGGGATCTTACCTACCTGTCCCAGAAGGCCCGCCAGATGCTGGACGAGGCGGGGCTGACCGACTGCAAGATCGTGGTGTCCAACGCCCTGGACGAGTATATCATCCGGGATCTGGTGAGACAGGGGGCGCGCATCGACTCCTTTGGCGTGGGCGAACGGCTCATTACCTCCCGCAGCGAGCCGGTGTTCGGCGGGGTGTACAAGCTGGCCGCCATTGAGGACGACCAGGGCAATATCATCCC
>CALWOP010000162.1 GCA_944383195.1 uncultured Oscillospiraceae bacterium | reverse complement strand
TTTGCTATACCTTTCTTGAGCCATCTCTTTTTCACCACCACCATTCATTTTTGGGGTTGATTTTTAATAGTTAATCTTTCCTGGAAAACGCACAAGAAACAAGGTTCCGGCTGCCTGAAGGCGGCCGGAACCCTAAATACGGCTGTTCTTTTATTTGATAATCAGATTGGTCCCTTCCAAGGTCACGGTCTTGCCCAGCATCTCAAACAGCTCCGCGGGCGCCCAGGTGGTACCCGGATTCACAATATAAGGTGCCTTTCCGTAGGTCTGAGGGGCAGTCATCCCCACCGCATCAGGGATCTTGGTCACCCCGTAAATCGTGGGGCTGCCGATATCCAGCCGTACCTGGAAGGTGTCGCTCTCCACCGTGACCAGAGCGCTGTGCCCCTTGGGGGTATAGGTGACCTGGAATCCCAGGGCCTGAGCCACAGCCGCCACAGGCACCATGGCGGTTCCCTTCTCATACCGGCCCACCATGTTGGGGACCTTGCCGTCCAGCTCCATGGTCAGCTGCGCTCCCTCAGTGGGCTCCACGACTTCTTTCTCGGTCTTGGTGCTGGCAGCAGGCAGAAGCATCAGGTGCTGGGCATGGGTCTGGGCGGGGTAGCTCTCCAAAATCGCCTCATACCAGGCCATCACCCGGTCGCCCGCCTTCAGCTGGTCCAGCGTGAACGTCCCTTTGCCGCTATACTTGGACAATTCGGTGTTTCCGTCCGCGGTAATATACAGTCCGCCCTGGTCGGTCACGATCCGTACAGAGCCGTCCTCCTGCTTCTCCACCTTCTCTACCACATGGTAGTGGGCGGAGCTGATATCCTGGGGGATATTGCGCACGATTGCCAAGGCAGGAGACTGGGGCGGGATGGAATAGGTGGCAACGGGACTGTGGAACACATAGATGCCTTCACCCACCTTCAGGGTGGAGGGATCGGAGGCGGTGTGGTTTCCGCTGTCGATCCACACCACATCCTCAGACAGATTCATGATATAGTCGCCATACGCCTCAGACTCCATCACCAGGCGGGTGATGGTCCCTGCCTCATTCTTGACGATCTCGGCCACCTTGCCATAGTACAGCACGCTGTGCTTCATCGCCTTGTCCTTCTCCTCCGCGGGCGCGCCTGCCTGATGGGTGCCGCTCTCCGAGCTTGTCGTTTCCAGTGCCAGTGCGGGAACAGCCAGCGAGACAGACAGGGCCGCAGCCAGCATACAAGCGGTCAGTTTCCGTTTCATAGTGGTTCCTCCTAAATATGTGGTAGTATGGTTCCTCTTTGTAAATCATAGACGAAGGTTGGAACAAAAAGTTCCCCTGTTTCCTGCAAAACAATTATTTTCTCAGTCGTTACTCCTCCAGCTCTTCAGGCAGCGGGCGGCGGCGGTGCTCCACCGGCCCCCATTCGGGCAGCGGCAGGCGCTGCATGGCCCCAAACGCCCGGGCTTTCAGGCCGGGATAACGTCCTTGCAGCTCGTAAATGAGCTCTTTGATCTCCTGGCGCTTGGTATTTCCGTTGGCGGGGCAGGGATTTTCCACCACTGGCAGCTCCAGGCGCTGCGCGGTATGGCGGATCAGATTTTCCCCACAATACAGCATGGGGCGGATCTGTGTGATGCCGGTACGGTCCAGGTAGGTGACCGGCTGAAAACAGGACAGCCGTCCCTCAAAGATCAAGGACATAAACAGCGTCTCCACCGCATCGTCATAGTGGTGCCCCAGAGCGATCTTGGTCATACCTCGCTCCTGGAGCGCGCCATGGAGGGCGCCCCGGCGCATTTTTGCACACATGGAACAGGGATTTTTCTCCTTGCGCAGGTCAAAGATCACGTGATGGATCTCACTTTTTATAATGGTATAAGGGACGTCCAACGCGGCACAGTAATCCGCCACAGGGGAAAAGTCCATCCCGGGCCGTCCGTCGGCGTGTCCCATATCCAGCGTGACAGCCTCCACCGTAAAAGGGACAGGGTAAAACTCCCGCAGCTTGGCCAGGGCGGTCAGCAGCATCAAGGAATCTTTCCCCCCTGAAACGCCAACCGCCACCCGGTCTCCGGGCTTTATCATCTCGTAATCTTCCACACACCGGCGCACCAGGGAGAGTATCTTGTTCATGGATCAGGCTCCTTTTCAAAAGTTGAGGTTTAGGAGAAAAAGCAGCGGTTTTCATGATAATCCGGCGCACTTTTTCTCTGTAAAAATAAAAATAAAATGTGAGAATTCAAGAGATTTTCGTTGATTAAACGAGAAAACAAGAGATAATCGAAAACCTTTGAATTTTTATCAGAAAAACCGTTGACACCCGGTTACCTCCGTACTATAATACAAAACGCTCCGCTTGTACAGAGCTGGAGCAAAATGTTTTTTATCATAGACCAAACGGTTGAGATATTGAGGAAAATGGAGGTTTCACCTATGTCCACTTTTATGGCTAACAAGGGGAACATCACGCGCACCTGGTACGTACTGGATGCCGCTGGGAAGCCCCTGGGCAAGACCGCCGCTCTGGCCGCGGATCTGCTGCGCGGCAAGCGCAAGCCCGAGTTCACTCCCAACGCCGACTGCGGTGACTTTGTCATCGTCATCAACGCCGAGAAGGCCGTTCTGACCGGCAAGAAGCTGGATCAGAAGTACTACCGTCATCACTCCGGCTGGGTGGGCGGCCTGAAGGAAGTCAAGTACCGCACCCTGATGCAGAGCAAGCCCGAGCTGGCCATGAAGCTGGCTATCCGCGGTATGCTGCCCAAGAACTCCATCGCCAAGGACTCCCTGACTCGCCTGCACATCTACCGCGGCAGCGAGCACAACCATGCCGCCCAGAAGCCCCAGGTCTGGGACGCCGAGTAAGAGGAGGATTTGAATCATGTATAAGAGCAAGAAGCCTTATTTCTATGG
>CALWOP010000161.1 GCA_944383195.1 uncultured Oscillospiraceae bacterium | reverse complement strand
GTGCTGCTGTTTTTCTCCCTCCCTACATCTACAAATTTCGCTCAATTTTTGCTTGACTTTTTGTTTGCAGGCATTCCGGCCGGGATGGCCGTACATTTTCGCTTGTGTATCTTACCCCTTTACCGCGCCGGCTGCAACACCTTTTATGATATGCTTCTGGCACAGCAGGTAAACCACAATAATGGGGATCACGTTGAGCATAATGCTTGCCATCATGGGCCCCATCTCCACCCGGCCGTAGCTGCCGCGGAAATATTGGATCAGAATGGGGATGGTCATATAGCCCTTGGTACGATCCAGGGTCAGATAGGGCAGCAGATAGTCGTTCCACAGCCACATGGTCTCCAAAATCCCCACAGAAATAAGGGTGGGCTTCAAAATGGGCAGCACCACAAAGAAGAACGTGCGCACCGGGCCGCAGCCATCGATCATCGCCGCCTCTTCCACCTCAATGGGGACGGATTTCATAAATCCGCAGAACATAAACACGGCTAGCCCCGCGCCGAAGCCCAGGTAAATGATGCAGATGCCGTAGGGTGTGTTCAACGGCAGCAGGGAGATGTCCGCCAATCCGGCGGGCACACTCAGTCCAAACCGCTGGGCGATGCTGCCGATGGTGGAGGCAGAACCAATGCGGTCAGCGGTGGAGGACAGGGTGAACATCAGCATCTGGAACGGGACGACCATGGAGAATACGAACAGAAAATAGAGCGCGCGGGAGTACCAGGTGTGTACCCGGGTAATATACCAGGCGCACATGGAGCAGCAGATCAGGATCAGCACCACCGACATGAGGGTGATGACCAGCGTGTACCAAAACGCCGTGGCAAAGCCCTGGGACTCGATGGCGTTCACATAATTCTCAAGGCCCGCGAAGGTCTCCCCGGTGGGCAATTCAAAGGCAGTGCCGGTGGTGATGGCCGTCTCCTTTTTCAGGGAGTTGAGCAGGATCATGACCACCGGATAGACCCAGGCCACACTGAGGATGGTCAGGATCACAGACAAAATTCGGTCCCGAATGGTATGGGTTCTGGTCATTATTGCTGCACCTCCTTGGAACGGGTGGCCCTAAGCTGGACCAGAGAAATGGCAATGACCAGAATACAGAACAGCACCGCTTCCGCCTGGCCGTATCCCTTCCAAACCGCGCCGGAGCGGGCGTAGAAGGTATTGTAGATATGCAGGGCCAGCATTTCCGTCAGGTGGTTGGGTTCACCGGCGGTAAGGGCCAGGTTCTGGTCAAAGAGCTTGAAGCCGTTGGTCAGGGACAAGAACAGGCAGATGGTGATGGAAGGCATCACATTAGGGATCTTGATGCGCCACAGGATCTGCCGGTCGTTGGCCCCGTCGATACGGGCTGCCTCCAGGTAGTCATTGGGGATGGATTGCAGCCCCGCGATGTAGATGATCATCATATAGCCGATCTGCTGCCAACACATCAGGATGACCAGGCCGATAAAGCCATAGGGCGCGTGGAGGGTCAGCAGAGGCTTGCCCAGCAGCGTAAGGGCACAGTTGAGCAGAATGTTCCAAATATAGCCCAAAACAATGCCGCCGATCAGGTTGGGCATGAAAAACACTGAGCGAAACACGTTGGTGCCCTTGATCGACCGGGTGAGCGCCAGGGCGATGGCAAAGGCCGCCACGTTGATGCAGATGGTGGACACCACCGTAAACAGGGCGGTAAACCAGAAGGAGTGGAGAAACTCCGCCTCCGTCAGGGCATACAGATAATTTTTCAGCCCATTCCACTGGGCCTTGTCAATGGTGGTAAACTTGCAAAAAGACAGATACAGCCCCTGCAGGAAGGGCCAGACAAATCCGATAAGAAAGGCCGCGAATGTGGGCAGCACAAACACGGGCCAAAAACGCTTGATGGTTTTTTCCATGTTCTCCCTCCTGTGGGCTTCCCCGGTATTCCGACTCTTTTAAAAACAAGGGGCGGGCGGAAACGCCCACCCCTTGTTTGGATGCGTGATATGATCGGTTCAGCTTAGCCGTTGAGCAGCGCGTACTCGGCGGCCCAGTTGTCCACAAAGGCGGACACAACCGCATCCCAGTCGCCGGTACCGGCGGCGTAGGCCGTCAGAGCGGAACCCAGGTCGTTCTTCCACTGCTCAGAGGGCATGGTGGGGAAGTTCCAGGACACGGGGGTCTTGCCGGCGGCCATCATCTCAGCGTCCTGCTTGACGAACAGGTTGTTGGACTCCTGAGCGCCCTTGAAGGGGATAACGAAGCCCATATCATTGGCCATGGCCTTGGTGCCGGTCTCGGAAGTGACACACCAGTACATAAAGTCCAGAGTGGCCTGGATGTTCTCGGGAGAGGCATCCTTGTTCACACACCAGTAGTTCTCAGTGCCGGTGCACAGGCCCTGATTGGCCTCGTCGCCCGCGCCGATGTAGATGGGGATCATGGCCAGCTGGTCGTCGGTCATTCCGCCGGCGGTGAGGGCGCCATACTCCCAGGAGCCGTTCTGGAAGAACACGGCCTGGCCGTTGATGAACTCAGACTCCGCGTCAGAGCCGGTCTTGCTGGCAAGCTCGGTGGGAGCGCAGGTGGCGTTGTTGATGTACAGGTCCCAAATGGCCTTGTAGTTGTCCAGATAGGTGCCCTTGATGGCGTCGGTGGTGCCAATGCCATCATCCTGATACTCAAAGTAGATGGGCAGGTTGGCCAGGTGGGTCTTGAAGCGCCAGTCGGAAGAGCCGTCCATACCAGCGGAGGTAAAGGCGGCAAAGCCCAGCTCGTCCTTGCGGGCGGTGATATCCTCGGCCACCTTCTTCAGATCCTCAAAGGACTGGATGTCCTCCACGGTGTAGCCGGCCTGCTCCAGCAGGGTCTTGTTGACGATGATGCCGTAGGACTCAATGACATAGGCCACGCCCAGGGTGGCGTCCCCATCCTTCAGGGCATAGTCCTCACTGGTCAGCTCACCCATAATGGGAGTGCCGGTGAGGTCATAGCAGTAGTCCTTCCAGTTGGCCAGGCCGTTGGGGCCGTTCACCTGGAACAGCGTGGGGGGATTGCTCTTGGCGATCTC
>CALWOP010000160.1 GCA_944383195.1 uncultured Oscillospiraceae bacterium | reverse complement strand
GGAGATCGCCGCTCTCCGCTCCGGGGCAAGTACGGAATATCCCGACGGGGTGAGTCCTAAAAAGAAGGCCATCGCTGCCTATCTTCAAGAACACCCTGATGTAACCAACAAGTCCAGAATTGCCAGAGATCTGCGCATGGACCGCTCAACCGTACGAAGGTATTACGATGAGATCCGAACAGATATCAGATAGGGCTGCTGGCTCAAAATCTGCGCCGCATAAAGGGTCAAACCAGAAAACCGTCTGTGGTATTTGTGTGGTCAGCTCTCAAATTAAAATCATGAAACTCGATTTTTACAACAAAAAACAAGAAAAATCCGCCATTTTCGTGCGAAAATGGCGGATTTTTGGTCCGAGTGGCGGGATTTGAACCCACGGCCTCATGGACCCGAACCATGCGCGCTACCAACTGCGCTACACCCGGATAACCAGCTTTATCATTATATTTTTTTTCCTCTGCTCTGTCAAGTGTAATATCATATTCTTTCTGTAAATATACTGATACCACACAAAAAACGGCAGGGAGGGGCGTCTATGTACGATCAGTCCATGCGGACTGGGCCAAGCTATCGCAGAAGAGCTAGCCGTGTCAATCGCAAAACGGCAGACCGAAGCGGAAGCAGCGGCAACAGACGGAAAGAGCAGGTGTTGTTGACTCAGTTGGTCATATGCTTGGTGCTGTTTGTTACAGTGTTTGTCGGAAAAGGGGTTTTGCCGGGCCGTCTTGCACAGCTGAGAAGTGATGTTCTCACGATGATTTCGGAAGACTTTGATTTTCGAGCGGCTTTAGCAGAACTGGGGGCTTCCCTGGCGGGGGGCGATTCAGTCCTTTCAAATGTGGGAGAGTTCTGTATTGAGGTCTTCGGAACGGAGGAAGCGGATGACTCCGTGCAACCAGCTGCGTTCCAGCCTCCGGAACCTGCGGCAGTGCTGACGGCTGAGCTGAATTTTCTCAGTGACCAGCCGGACCCGCTGACCCGGACGGAACACTACTCCGCGCTGGGGAAATTGGGGATCACGTTAAAACGTGGCGAGCTGATTGAGCGGGAAGAGAATTTGGAACCTGTCCAGGAGGAAGAAACGTCAGCTTACACTGGAGAGATCATGCCTGCAGGCAAGGTATATCTGGTATCTGACTATGATGGGCCAGAGCTGCCTGGAAACTACACCATGGATGTGCTGTCGCTGGGTGGGATGGAAACCATGACGCCTCTGATGGGCCACATGAATTCCCCTTATGGCTATCGTACCAATCCCATCAACGGAGCCAAAGGAGACTTTCATGGAGGCGTGGATATCGGTGGTCAGATGGGCGATTCCATTGTGGCGTTTGCCAGCGGTACGGTGGAGTACATTGGGCAGGATAATTCCTATGGGATCTATATGCAGATTGACCATGGCAATGGAGTGAAGTCATTCTATGCCCATTGCAGCAAACTATTGGTAAAAAAAGGGCAGTCAGTGAGTATTGGTGATACAGTAGCGCTGGTAGGGGCCACTGGAGCGGCTACCGGGCCACATCTTCATTTGGAACTGAAGTATGAGAAGATGCACCTCAATCCGGCTTACTATGTGGAATTCTTAAACGATCAATGAGAATTGGGCGGTTGGAGTTGACAGGGGGCTTCTTCTTGCTGCTGGCCTGGCTCAATTATCTGGACCGACAGTTTATGCTTCCAACGGCGGCGGTAGCCTGCGGGCTGCATGAAGCGGGGCATTACTTGGTAATTCGGTGGATGGGAGGGGAGATCCGATTCATCCGGTTGACGGCGGTCGGGGCGGAAATGGCAGTGAAACGCCCGCTGAATTACTGGCAAGAGGGGATAGCGGCATTGGCGGGACCGGCAGTCAATCTGGTATTGGCTCTGGTGTTTTGCTGCTGGGAAAGGACAGCGAGTTTTGCAGGGCTCAATTTGCTGTTGGCAATGTTCAATCTGCTTCCCATAGGGCGGCTGGATGGTGGAAGAGCTTTATATTGTACCTTAGCCCTCCTGGCCGGTCCGGAATGGGCAAGACAAGTGGGGCGGGGGCTGGATGCCCTGTGTACGGTGTTCCTCCTAGGGGGCGGAATCATTCTGGCGGGGGGTATAGGGAATATTACGCTGCTGGTGGTGGCTTTGTGGCTGACTGCCGCATTGATCAAACAAAATCATTGGAAAAATAGAAAAAAGACTTGCCAGCGCATAAGGAAACCGGTACAATAATGGGTACGCGTATAATGACCTGGAGGGAAGATCATGAATCGTACCTTGGAGCAGATCCTGCCGAAAGTGCAGAAGCCTGCCCGCTATACCGGCGGGGAATACAATGCGGTAGTCAAGGATAGGGGAGAGGTAGACCTGCGCTACGCCCTGTGTTTTCCGGATACCTACGAGATCGGTATGTCTAATTTGGGCTGCCGGATTCTTTACGGGGTGATGAACCGGGAGAAGGGTGTGTGGTGTGAGCGGTGTTACGCCCCTTGGGGAGACATGGAGGAGGAAATGCGCCGGGAAGGCCTGCTCCTCTATGGACTGGAGAGCGGAGATCCCATCTCTGACTTTGATATTATTGGATTTTCCCTGGGCTATGAGATGGCCTATACCAATGTGCTCAATATGCTGGATCTGGCCGGGCTGCCTTTACGGGCAGAGGAGCGGACCCAGCTGACCCCGCTTGTCGTGGCAGGAGGGACCTGCTGCTATAACCCTGAGCCCCTGGCCCCCTTTATTGACTTCTTTGTTCTGGGAGAGGGAGAAGAGGTCACCCTAGAGTACATCAATCTCTACCGGCAGGCCAGAGAGGAGTGCTGGACCAAGGAGGAATTTCTCCAGGAGGTTTCCCAGATCAAGGGAATCTATGTCCCGTCATTTTATGAGCCGGTCTACCGGCCTGACGGGACCTTGGAGGAGATGGCTGTCAAAGAGGGCTCCGGAGCGCCCGAAAAAGTGACCAAACGTGTGGTGGAAAATATGGATGAGTCCTATTTTCCGGTGAAAACCATTATTCCCTCCACGGAGATCGTTCACGACCGGGTGATGCTGGAACTGTTCCGGGGCTGCATCCGGGGCTGCCGGTTCTGCCAGGCGGGGTATGTGTATCGCCCGGTACGAAACCGCAGTCCCCAGCTGCTGGCCCAGTATGGAAAGGCTGCCTGTGAGGATTCAGGCTATCAGGAGATGACCCTGTCCTCTCTGTCCTCCACCGACTATCCCTGTCTGCTGGAGCTGTGTGACGAATTGCTG
>CALWOP010000159.1 GCA_944383195.1 uncultured Oscillospiraceae bacterium | reverse complement strand
CGCACCACTCGTCGGCGCGCTTGCCGTCTCGCACACCAACACTCTTAATATCGGGAATGGCGGTAAAGTACTGCCACACCTTGCCCTCCAGGCCGTTCTTGGCAAACTCCTCCCGGAGGATGGCGTCGGACTCCCGCACCGCCTCCAGACGATCCCGGGTAATGGCACCCAGGCAGCGCACACCCAGGCCGGGGCCGGGGAAGGGCTGGCGGTAGACCATGTTATCCGGCAGTCCCAGCGCCTTGCCGCACGCACGCACCTCATCCTTAAAGAGCATCTTCAAGGGCTCTACCAGCTCAAAGTCCAGATTCTCAGGCAGGCCGCCCACATTGTGATGGGACTTGACCGCCTTCACCGTCTTGGTGCCCGACTCGATGATATCGGGATAGATGGTACCCTGACCCAGGAACTTGATGCCGTCCAGCTTCCGGGCTTCCTCCTCAAAGACACGGATAAACTCTCCGCCGATGATCTTACGCTTCTGCTCCGGATCGCTCACGCCAGCCAGCTTGTCCAGGAAGCGGTCTACCGCATCCACATAGATGAGGTTGGCATCCATCTCGTCCCGGAAGACCTTTACCACCTGCTCCGGCTCTCCCTTACGGAGAAGGCCATGGTTCACATGGACGCAGGTAAGCTGCTTGCCGATGGCCTTGATGAGCAGAGCGGCCACCACAGAGGAGTCCACGCCGCCGCTGAGGGCCAGCAGTACCTTCTGGTCCCCCACCTGCCGGCGAATCAGCTCCACCTGATCGGCAATGAAGTTTTCCATGTTCCAGTTGGCCTGGGCTCCGCAGACACCGAAAACAAAGTTAGACAGGGCCTCTTTCCGCTCCGCCGGGTTCTGGGGCCAGGGGGCGTCCCCCTTATGGTCCACCATCAACACAGGCACCGGGGCGTTATAAATTCCCTGGGCCACGTCGATTTCCACGCCATCCACCACCCGGTTGGGGCCACCGTTGAGAATAACGCCCTTCACACCGGGCAGAGCGGCAAGCTCCTCCGGGGTAATATCATGGGGATGGATCTCGGAATAGACGCCCAGCGCCCGGATTTCTCTGGCCAGACGGGGATTCTCCTCGCTGCCCAGATCAAGAACCACGATCATATCCTGCTTCATTAGGGGACTGCCTCCTTTAAATTATATCGTTTAACAAGGGAAATCAGAGCGATTTCTTTTGCGAGATCTCTTCCTCCCCAGCTTTTTCATTGTATCATAGACCACACTTTTTCCGCAAGGCAAAGGTCAAAATTCCACGCCTCGCCTGGCCGCCACGCCCCGCTCATAGGGGTGGCGCTCCCCATCCATTCGGGTAATGTAGTCCGCCGCCTCCCTCATCCAAGAGGCAGGCTCCCGGCCGGTAAGCACCACCTCCCGCCCTTCCGGGCGGGAGAGAACGGTCCTTTTCACCAGCTCCTCATCCACAAGGCCGGTACGGCAGGCCCCGCAGGCTTCGTCCAGCACCAGCAGATCACAGGGCTCTTCCAGCGCCGCTTCCAGCAGGGCGGTCTGGGCAATGCGGGTCTCCCGGCGCTCCCGCTCTGTCTGTGCCCAGGAAAATTTCATGCTCCCCGGGCCGGAATAGACCCTTGCACCCAATTTTTTTAATGGTTCCAGCTCCCCGCTGCGACCATCCTTTAAAAACTGCACCACCGTCACCTGAAGCCCCTGCCCCAGAGCCCGCAGGGCCAGCCCCATGGCCGCGGTAGTCTTGCCCTTGCCCGTCCCGTGGTAGAGGTGGACCAGGCCCTTGTTCTCTTTCCCGTCTTCCATTCAGCCCTGTTCCTCCAGAGAAAATTCCTCTCCAAAATACTCCTTTACAAAGTCCACATCCTCCACCTGGAAAGTTCGGCCATTCAGATGCTCCAGGGGCCCCGCGTCGGTGGTAAAGCGGAAGGTAAGCTTATAGGAGTAGAGGGCCTGACCGTGGCGGCCATACTGCCGGTTGTCCCGCTCGCTGCCATACTTCCCGTCTCCCACCAGCGGGTGACCGGTGGCGGCGAACTGGGCCCGGATCTGGTGGGTGCGGCCAGTAATCAAATCGCACTCCACCAGGGACAGACCATTTTTCACCGCCAGGGTCTTGTACACCGTAACGGCGGTCTTGGCTCCCGGTTCAGGCCGGGACCGGACGTAGACCTGCTTTTTCACTTCATCCTTAAAGATAAATCCTTTCAGCTGCCCCTCCCGGGGCTCCATTTTTCCCTTGACCACACAGAGATAGTACTTGTTGAGCTCCCGGTCTTTGATTTTCTGGTTCATGATCCGCAGGCCCTCGGCGGTCTTGGCAGCGATGACAATCCCCCCGGTGTTCCGGTCGATGCGGTTACACAGGGCAGGGGCAAAGGAATTTTCCCAGTAGGGGGACCATTCCTTCTTCTGATAGAGGTAGGCCTGGATGTGAGTAAGCATGGTATTGATGCGCTCGTTCTCATCCGGATGGACCACCATACCGGGACGCTTGTCCAGAAGCATGATGTGCTCATCCTCATAGAGGATGTTCAGCTTGGGCTGGTAAAGGGAGAGAAAGGCGTTTTCCGGGGTAGGCTTTTCAAAAAACTCATCGTTGATGTAGAGCTGAAGCACATCTCCCACGTTGAGACGCACATCCCGCTTCGAGCCCTTTCCGTTCACCTTCACCCGCTTCAGGCGAATATACTTCTGGGCCAGAGGAGCGGGCAGCACAGGCAGCGTTTTAGCCAGCCAGCGGTCCAGCCGCTGTCCAGCGTCATTTTTTCCGATGACAAATTCCTTCATTGGCTCCATTCCAGTCCTTTCACTCCAGCTGTCCAAATTATTTCACCATACCAGCCCCCATCCTGTCAATAAATTTGTGGATAAATTTGTGAAAAGTATTTGACAATCCGAGGACTTTTCTTTATAATACTCTCCGTACCATTCTGCGAGTATGGGGGCACACCCCGGGGAGGACGACCATGCGCCTGGATTTGCGCGATATCATTCACGTTCCGGACGCCCGGAAAGACTTCCAATTTCAGCTGGACTTGTCCCAGCTGGATTTTTACGGGTCTAACCCCATCGCCCATCCCGTCCTGGCCGAGGGCAGCGTGACCAACCACGCCGGCGCTCTGGTGCTGGAGGGGACGGCAAGTTCCATCCTTGACTTGACCTGCGACCGCTGCGGGAAAGCCTTTTCCCGGGAAAAGACGGTCAAGCTGGACAGTCTGGTGGCTCAGGAGCTGGAGGACGAGGAGAACGACGACATCCTTCTGCTGGAGGGCACGGAGCTTGACTTGGACGAAGCGGTCACCACAGCCTTTGTGCTCGCGATGGATACCAAAAACCTTTGCTCAGACGACTGCAAAGGGCTG
>CALWOP010000158.1 GCA_944383195.1 uncultured Oscillospiraceae bacterium | reverse complement strand
CACCTTGAAGGTGCTGGAGGAGGTGCGCTTTGACGCCCTGTTCACCTTCATTTTCTCCCCCCGGCCGGGCACTCCCGCCGCTGAGATGGACGACCCCATGAGCAAGGAGGAGAAGCTTGCCAACTTCAACCGCCTTACCGCCCTTCAGGACGCCATCTCTGAGGAGAAGCACGCCGCCTATATTGGAAAAACTGTGCGCTGTCTCATGGACGGGCTCAGCGACGATGCGCGCTGGGACCTTACCGCCCGCACCCCCGGCAACCGCCTGGTGCGGGTGGTGGGAGATCGAAGCGCCCTGGGCCAGTTCCGGGACGTGAAGATCACCGACGCCAACAAGTGGTCCCTGTTCGGGGAGCTTATTTAAGCTCCCCCAGCGCAAGGCCGATGGACAGTCCGGCCAGGAACACCGCTTCCTTTTCAAACCCGGCCTGGGTCTCCAGCTCTGTCCACAGTCTGCGCCCTGTTCGCCCCGGCTCCTCCCCCAGTGCCCGAAGCGCCTTGCCCAGCCGCTCCGCCTCCTGCCGGGCCTGGGACAGCGTCTCATAATTGGGGGCCTCAAAGCGGGGAAAGAGGTGCTCCCGGGCGTATAAATAGATTGCGCTTTGTAGTTCTGTCATTTTTAATTCCTCCGCGTATTGGATATTTATGACCAAATGGTCGTATTTTAATTATATATGACCGTTTGGTCGTCGTCAAGAGGAGTTTGCTTTTATGTCTGTTTTTTCCGACCGCCTTGTCCTACTCCGGGAAAATCGGGGCCTTTCTCAAAAGGATGTGGCCCACGAATTTGATGTGGTTGTGCGGGCCTATCAGCGCTATGAATATGGCGAACGGGAACCACAACTCTCTACCCTCATCCGCATCGCCGACTTCTACGGCGTGTCGCTGGACTATCTGGCCGGGCGGACGGACACCCCATAACCGCCCAAAAAGCCCTCCCGCAGGGAGTTTTGCCGCCCGCAGGCGGCAAAATAAAATGAAATCCGTTTTTTCGGCGGCTTTGCCGACCGAAAAAACTCCTCTCAGTTCGCAAGTGCCCCTTTGGGGCGCGCAGCGAACTGCAACCTCCTCATCTGCATGGCCGAGCCATGCAGATGACAGATAGAAAGTCGGTGTCTCCATGGCAGAAATCACCCCCATGATGCAGCAATACCTGGATATGAAGGCCCAGAACCCGGACTCCATTCTATTCTTCCGCCTGGGCGATTTTTATGAGATGTTCAACGAGGACGCAAAGCTTGTGTCCAAGGAGCTGGACCTCACCCTCACCACCCGGGACCGGAACAAGCCCCCGGAGGAGCGCACCCCCATGTGCGGGGTGCCCTACCACTCCTGCGACAGCTACATCGCCCGGCTCATCGCCAAGGGCTACAAGGTGGCCATCTGCGAGCAGACCGAGGACCCCGCCCTGGCAAAGGGCCTGGTAGACCGGGACATCATCCGGGTCATCACCCCGGGCACCGTCATCGCCTCCTCCATGCTGGAGGAGAGCAAGAATAACTATATTTGCTCCATCCTGGCCCAGGAGGAGGGCTTTGGCCTGTGCCTGTGCGATATCTCCACAGGCGAGGTATACGCCACCTCCCTCCCCGCCGGGGAGGAGGGCCTGGGCCACCTGAAAAATGAGCTGGGCCGCTTCCACCCCACCGAGGCCGTCCTCTCCCCCGCCGTCTTTGAAAACCCGGAGCTGCGGGAATTTTTAAAGGAGCGCCTGGGCTGCGCCTGCGAGCGCTCCGGGGAGGAGCCCTTTGCTCCGGAACAGGCCCAGGAGCTTGTCACCAGGCAGTTTAAAACCGGCCTTGACACCGTTCCTCAGGGGGACACGGCGGCCATCCGGGCCGCCGGGGGTTTGCTCCACTACCTCTACGAGACCCAGAAAACCGACTTGGGGCACATCGCCGGCTTTACTTACTACACCTCCAGCCACTTTATGGAGCTGGACCTCACCGCCCGGCAGACGCTGGAGCTGACCTCCACCCTGCGCTCCAAGGACAAAAAGGGTTCTTTGCTCTGGGTGCTGGACAAGACCAAGACCGCCATGGGCGGACGGCTCATGCGGGGCTGGCTGGAGCGGCCCCTCCTTTCCCCGGTGCAGATCGCCCGGCGGCAGCAGGCGGTGGGCGACCTGGTGGAGGACGCCATCACCCGGGAGGAACTTTCTCTGGCCCTCCGGGAGGTCACCGACCTGGAGCGTCTGGTGGGTCGGGTGGTCTATGGCTCGGCGGGCAGCCGGGACCTGGCCGCCCTATCCGGGGGCCTGGCCAAGCTCCCCCACATCCGGGAGCTTTTAAGCCACTGCCCCAGCGCCCTGCTCTCCTCTTTAAAAGAGGAGCTGGACGACCTGCCGCAGCTCCGGGATGAGCTGGACCGGGCTCTCATGGATGATGACAAGCTCCCCTTCTCCGTCCGGGAGGGCGGCTTCATTCGGGAGGGGTACAGCCCAGACGTGGACGAGCAGCGGGACCTTATTGACCACGCCTCGGAAAAGCTGGCCGACCTGGAAAAGCGCACCAAGGAGCAGACGGGCATCAAGAACATGAAGGTCAAGAGCAACAAGGTCTTTGGTTATTACATCGAGGTAGCCAAGTCCCAGATCGACCTGGTGCCTGCCGACTGGGCCAGAAAGCAGACCACCGTCAACGCCGAGCGGTATATTTCCCAGGAATTAAAGGAGCTGGAGCACGCCATCCTCTCCGCCCAGGACAAGGTCACCGCCCTGGAGTATCAGCTCTTCTGCCAGCTCAAGGAGCTGGTGTGCCAGCAGGTGGACCGGATCCAGGCCACTGCCGCCGCCGTGGCCCAGGTGGACGTGCTCATGTCCCTGGCCGCCGTGGCCGCCGCCAACGGCTACTGTATGCCCCAGGTGGACGACTCCGACACCCTCACCATTGTGGAGGGCCGCCACCCGGTGGTGGAAAAGGTGCTCAAAGGGACTCCCTTTGTCCCCAACGACACCCACATGGACGGCGGGGACGACCTGTGCGCCATCATCACCGGCCCCAATATGGCCGGTAAGTCCACCTATATGCGTCAGGTGGCCCTCATTACCCTTATGGCCCAGATGGGCTCCTTTGTCCCGGCCAAGTCCGCCCACATCGGCGTGGTGGACCGGATCTTTACCCGCATCGGGGCCAGCGACGACCTGTCCGCCGGACAGTCCACCTTTATGGTGGAGATGACCGAGGTGGCCGCCCTTTTGAACCACGCCACCAAAAAGTCTCTGCTCATCCTGGACGAGATCGGCCGGGGCACCAGCACCTATGACGGCATGGCCATTGCCCGGGCGGTGCTGGAGTACTGCGCCGACCGCAAGCGCCTGGGCTGCAAGACCCTCTTTGCCACCCACTACCACGAGCTCACCGCCCTGGAGGGCCAGATCCCCGGGGTGAAAAACTACAACA
>CALWOP010000157.1 GCA_944383195.1 uncultured Oscillospiraceae bacterium | reverse complement strand
ATGACCTCCGGGTCCTGCCGGCGGATCAGTTCCGCGGCGGTCATCCCGTTCAAAAAGGGCATCTCCACATCCAGCAGGATGATGTCAAACTGCGCCTTATAGCGCTCCACCAGCTCGTCCCCATCGTGGTAGACAGTCACGTCGCAGTTCTGACCGTTCTCCCGGGCAAAATCATCAATGTATTGGCACAGCTGCCTGGTACACTCTCGGTCGTCATCGGCCACTGCGATTCGGATCATGTTGTTTTGCCCCCTTTCCCCTTGTGTATCACAGTATAACCAGTATACCGGAGGAAATGTGGGATTGCAAGACAAGCGGCGCCCTTTTTCCCCCTTTCCACACAAAAATCCCGGCGGAGACAGGCTCCGCCGGGACTTTTCCCGTGGTTTTTATTCCGACACCTTCAGGCCGTGGTCCCGGGCCAGATTGGCAATGCTGCGGTCATAGGTGGCCTCCGCCTCTTTGGAAAAGAAACAGCCGGGGACCCCCTCGTTGTGGTCCCGGTGATGGGCCACGCAGGCGCAGCATTTGCCGTGTCTTGGGCAGTTGGCCGTGCAGGGGCAGGGCATTTTGTTGTCACAGGTTGCCATTGATGATTCCTCCTCAAACGCTCTCCATGCCGGGTCAGATTCCCAGCACACAGGTGGCGATACTAAAATAAATGAGCAGCGACAGGGCGTCTACCACAGTGGTGATAAAGGGGGCAGCCATGACGGCGGGGTCAATTCCGATTTTTTCCGCCGCCATAGGCAGCGTGCAGCCCACTACCTTGGCACAGACCACTGTCAGCATCAGGGTCAGGCACACCACCAGGGCCACCGGCACGGTCACCTCCGGGTTGTTCATCAGCCAGCGGTCCACCACCATCATCTTCGCAAAATTGGCCGCGCCCAGGCACACACCGCACAGGATGGCCACCCGAACCTCTTTCCATACCACGGCCAACACATCGGAAAACTCCACCTCGTCCAGAGAGAGGGCGCGGATCACCGCCACCGAGGACTGGGAGCCGGAATTTCCGCCGGTACCGGAGAGCATGGGGATAAAGGATGTGAGCACCACGCAGGCGGCCAGGGCCGATTCAAAGCTTGTAATGATGATTCCAGTAAACGTAGCCGAAAGCATGAGCATCATCAGCCATGGGATACGGGAGCGCCAGGTCTCAAACACCCCGGTTTTCAAATAAGGCTTGTCCGAGGGGAGGATAGCGGCCATCTTTTCAAAGTCCTCGGTGGTCTCTTCCTCGATAACGTCCATGGCATCGTCGAAGGTGATGATACCCACCAGACGGTTCTCCCCGTCCACCACAGGCAGGGCCGACAGGTCGTACCGGGAGAACATCTGAGCCACGTCCTCTTTATCCTCGTGGGTGTTCACGGACAGCACATTGGTCTCCATGATATCGCCGATCCGTGTCTCATAGGAGGACAGGAGCATCCGCTTCACCGTCACCACGCCCAGCAAGATCCGGTTCTTGGTGACGTAACAGGTATACACCGTCTCCTTGTCCAGGCCCACCTTCCGGATTCGGGCAAAGGACTGCTCCACGGTAGCGTCCGGATGAAGGAAGACAAACTCCGTGGTCATGATGGAACCGGCGGAGTCTTTTGGATAATTAAGCAGCTGGTTGATCTGGCTGCGGGTGGAGGCGTCGGTGTTTCTCAGAATACGGGAGACTACATTGGCGGGCATATCCTCAATGATGTCCACCGTGTCGTCCAGATAGAGCTCATCCAGGACTTCCCGCAGCTCCTTATCACTCAGAGCGCCGATCAGCTTCTCCTGGTCCTCGCTGTCCTCCAGATAGGTAAAGACCGCCGCCGCCAGCTCCTTGGGCAGCAGCCGGAACACCAGGATCTCCTGCTCCACCTCCAGCTCGTCCAGAAATTCGGCGATGTCCACCTCATTCATCTGGGCCAGCTCCTCCCGCAGGCGGCGGAACTGGCGCTTCTCCACCAGCTCCATCAGCTGCTCCAGATCGTAGTTTTCATGCATAGCAAATTCCCCTCCCCAAAATTCGCGTCAGAACGCAAGACAAAAGGCCACGGGGCACGGGAGAACCTTTGGAAAACGGTCAGCTCATGGCCGCTTTCCAAACGCGCTCCAGCCCTGTGGCCGCGCACAGACAGGGAGTCCTCAATGTGTTCACACTCCAGGACAATCCATTCCGGCGGTGATGCAGGAGCCAAACCGCCAAGGCCCCGGCTTCACCGCCTGTCGTCTGTGACAGCGGCTATCGGTATCATAGCTGCAACTTCGGCCTTCCATGTTCAGCCCCCACTTCCTTTCGTCTTAATTTTGGGGCGCCCGCTCTCACTTTTTCCTGCCAGGCGCAAGCTTCACCCGGGCCGTCCACAGACGCCGCCGGGTGAAGCTATTGTACCATTCTTTCTCCCCTCTTTGCAAGAGGCCACAGGGGCTCATCCAGGTTAAATTCTGGGAAAATTCTTTAACTCCATTCCACCTCAGCGGAGGTTTTCACCACATTGATGTAGCTGCTCCCCGGCTTCAGCGCCATCTCCCCTCCGTCTTCTCCCAGGAAGCGGTAGCAGCTGCTCTTGCTGTCCCGCTGCCAGGTAATGGGGTAAACCTGCCCATCCCGCAGGAAAAGCCCGTCCCCGGTACCTGTGGTCCGCACAGACATTCGCCCGGCGGAATCCCCGGCAATCACCGAAACGTCTGTATAGAGCACCAGCACATTGGAAGCCAGTACGGGCTCCCCGGTGGTGCCGTCCACATAGTCCCGGTCTTTTCCGTTGATGTGCTGGGAAATGGCGTACTGTCCGCTTTGCTCATCATAGGTAAAATACCCGGTCTTATAGGTGGAGAAGGGCACCGTCAGCTTTGTAGCCGCCGTTCCCCCAGCGGGTGTCTCCTTGTCAAAGGTCCAGCCCACCTGGTAGCCGTCCTTATGCTCCTGGCGGAACCGGGACGGCATCTGCTCCAAAAGGTTGGAGCTGGACGTGAGCAGGGAGTGCTCATATCCCGCGTTGGCGCGCCGGTCCGCATCCCGCCAGCACATATCCCCATAGGGGCCGTTTACAAAGTCGATGGCGGTCACCCCCCAGCCCTTGATGGCCTCATAGGCCTGGGGGCTTCCTCCTGCGTGGACATAGATGGCATCATGTCCATAGGCCAGATTGACATAGTAATCCCGGGCAGAGCGGATAGACCCCAAGTCCCCCACTCCCTGAATGTCCTGAAACAGGCCCATCATCCGGGTAATACCGCCTTCGGCCACAATTTCATAGATCACATCCGCCTGGCCCACCCCCAGCTGGGGCAAGGCCTTTTCCAAATTATTGAACATAACGGCAATGGGGCGCTTCCCGCTGATGTCCTCCATCAGCCCCTCACCGGTCAGGGGATTGGCATAGGGATAGACCGGTTCCGGTTCGGGTTCCGGCTCCGGCTCCGGCTCGGGTTCCTGCGCCGGCTCCGGCTCCGG
>CALWOP010000156.1 GCA_944383195.1 uncultured Oscillospiraceae bacterium | reverse complement strand
CTGGAGCGGGAGTGCGTCAGCTTACACTTTTTGGGAAATTACGCGGAAATTTGATCATCCAAACCCGCCCCAAGCCAGTGGGCGGGCTTTTTATGCCCCAAAGGGCAAGAAAAGCGGAGACAATGGTTGCCTGGGGCGGTGTGCCTCTTGTATAATGGGGGTGCGACAACCCGCAGCAGGAAGAGGGGGAGTTATACAATGGTAAAGTTTGATCCGGAGCGATATTCCTATCCATCCCGGCGCAATGTGGTCTATGGGCGGCACGGTATGGCCTGTACCTCGGTGCCCCTGGGGGCCCAGATCGGGGTGGATGTGATGAAAGCGGGGGGCAACGCCGTGGATGCGGCGGTGGCCATGGCGGCGGCCATGCCCCTGCTGGAGCCTACGGGCAACGGACTGGGCTCAGATTGTTTTGCCCTTGTGTGGATCGAGAAAGAGAAGAAGCTCTACGGACTCAACGCCAGCGGCGTGGCCCCCATGGCCCTCAGCGCCGGGCAGGTGCGGGAGCTGGGGTTTGAGGAGATGCCCAAGGAGGGGTGGATTCCCACCATGGTCCCCGGGGCCCCGGCGGGGTGGGCGGAGCTGAACCGCCGCTTTGGCACCAAATCCCTGGGCGAGCTGTTTGCTCCCGCCATTTCCTATGCCCGGGAGGGTGTTCCGGTCACAGTCAATGTGGCCAAGCAGTGGCGGCAGGATATGCTGCGTATTGCCAAGGCCATGGAGCGAAGCCCTGCCCCCCACCGCTATTGGTGGGAGCGGTTTACCAAGGATGGGCGGAGCTATGAGGCGGGGGACCTCTTTTGCTGGGAGGAGTACGCCCAGACCATGGAGGAGCTGGCGGCTACCGGCTGTGAGAGCTACTACCGGGGAGCCATTATGGAGAAGATCGTGGCGTTCAGCCAGCAGACCGGAGGCTACTTTGCCCGGGAGGACTTTGAGAACTACCGCCCCCTGTGGGTGGAGCCCATCACCACAGATTATAAGGGCTATACCGTGTGCGAGATCCCGCCCAACGGTCACGGCCTCACGGTGCTCATGGCCCTGAATATCCTCCGGGGGCTGGAGCTGCCGCCGGAGAAGGAGGACGCCGAGACTTACCACAAAATTGTGGAGGCCATCAAGCTGGCCTTTGCCGACACCAAGACCTATGTGGCCGACCCCCGGTATATGAAAACCAAGGTGGAGGATATGCTCTCCGAGCGGTACGCCGCCCAGCGCAGGGCCCTCATTGGAGACAAGGCTCTGGAGCCCAAGGCGGGGGACCCCTCCTGCGGGGGAACCATCTACCTGTGTACTGCTGACCCGGAGGGGAACATGGTCTCCTTCATCCAGAGCAACTACACCACCTTCGGCGCGGGGGTGGCCATTCCCGGCACGGGAATTTCCCTGCAAAACCGGGGGGCCAACTTCTCTCTGGATGAACGCAGCGACAACTGCCAGGCCGGGGGCAAGCGCTCCTACCACACCATTATCCCCGGTTTCCTGCTGAAGGACGGGGAGGCGGCGGGACCCTTCGGGGTGATGGGCGCCTTTATGCAGCCCCAGGGCCATGTGCTGGTGGCAGTAAACACCATTGACTACCACATGAACCCCCAGGACTGCCTGGACGCCCCCCGCATCCAGTGGATCGGCGGAAAGAAAATTCAGCTGGAGGACGGGGTGCCCGCCCACATTGCCCGGGAGCTTCAGGAGATGGGCCACGAGGTGGAGGTCATCTCCGACCCCATTGATATGGGCCGGGGAGAGATCATCTGGCGCACGGAAAACGGCTTGCTCATGGGGGCTACGGAGCCTCGCTGCGACGGAACGGTGGCCGCGTGGTAATAAAACCCCCACGATTTTACAATACAAAAGGGAGCGGATTTACCAATGTATACCGCACGTAATTATATTAAGGCGGAGTCTCTGGCTCAGGCCCATGAGCTCAACCAGCGGCGAGGCAACGCCATTATCGGCGGGGGCTGCTGGATGCGCATGGGAGAGCGGATGTACGACACCCTCATTGACCTGTCCGGGCTGGGTCTTGATCAGATCCAGGACCGGGGGGAGGAGGCGGCTCTGGGGGCCATGGTCACCCTGCGGCAGCTGGAGACCAATTTTATGCTGGACAAGTGCTTTGGCGGGCTGTTTCGCAAGTGCACCCAGCACATTGTGGGCGTGCAGTTTCGCAACTGCGCCACCCTGGGGGGGAGCGTCTATTCCCGCTTTGGCTTTTCCGATATCGTCACTGCCCTGCTGGCCCTCAGCTGCCAGGTGGAGCTGGCGGGGGCGGGGCGCATCCCCCTGGAGGAGTATGTGAAGCTGCCTCGGGACCGGGATGTGCTCTCCTGGGTCTTTGTGAAGAAGGACGGCCGTCCCGTGGCCTATGAGACGGCCCGGAACAGTGAGACGGACCTGCCGGTGCTCACCTGTGCCCTGTCCAAGGTGGGAGAGAGCTGGCGGGCAGTGATCGGCGCCCGGCCCGGAAGCCCCCGTGTGCTGGAGGACAGCACCTGGGAGGGGCTGGAGAAGCAGGTCCTGGCCCTGGAATATGGAGATAATATGCGAGGAAGTGCCAAGTACCGCCGCCATCTGGCGGGGGTGCTGTTGAAGCGCTGCAAAGAGCAGCTGGAGGTGAGTGGCGTATGACCATCAAGTGGACATTGAACGGGGCAGCCCGTACCGACGAGGTGGAGGCGGATGAGACGCTGCTCCACTGCCTGCGAAAGGTTGGCTGCCTGTCCGTGAAGTGCGGCTGCGAGACCAGCGGCTGCGGCCTTTGCACCGTGTGGATGGACGGAAAGCCGGTGCTGTCCTGCTCGGTCCCCGCACCCCGGGTGGAGGGCCATGCGGTCACCACCCTGGAGGGACTTCAGGAGGAGGCGGCGGAGTTCGGCGCCTTTTTGGCTGACGAGGGGGCGGAGCAGTGCGGCTTCTGCTCACCCGGCTTTATTATGAATGTACTGGCCATGGTGCGGGAGCTGAAAAATCCCACCGAGGAGGAAATTCAGCACTACCTCACCGGCAACCTGTGCCGCTGCTCCGGATATCAGGGGCAGCTGCGGGCCATCCGCAAGTACCTGGCCATGAAAGGAGGGGAGCAGGGATGAAGGCAGTTTCCACCGGCGTACGGAAAAAGGACGCCATGAGCCTGGTCACCGGCAAGCCGGTGTACACCGGGGATATGGTTCCCCCCAATGCCCTGCGGGTCAAGCTGCTGCGCTCCCCTCATGCCCGGGCCAATATTATTTCTATCGACACCAGCCGGGCCAAAATGGTGCCCGGGGTGGCGGCGGTGCTGACCTGGGAGGATATGCCCCAGAGCCGCTTCACCACCGCCGGCCAGACCTGGCCTGAGCCCAGCCCCTATGACCGGCTGATCCTGGACCGGCACCTGCGCTGCGCCGGGGACCCGGTGGCCATTGTGGCCGCGGAGACGGAGGAGATTGCCCGGCGGGCGGTGCGGCTCATCAAGGTGGAGTATG
>CALWOP010000155.1 GCA_944383195.1 uncultured Oscillospiraceae bacterium | reverse complement strand
CCGCCCAGGGCGGTCTTTCTCCGAATGGATTCCCGGGCTTTTCTCGCCGCCTCCCTGGCCCGGTTTGCGGTGAGGGCCTTTTCCAGAATGGCCCGGCCCACGGCGGGATTTTCTTCCAGATAGATCTCCAGCTTTTCGCTGACAATGGAGTTGACCAGGGTGCGGATCTCGCTGTTGCCCAGCTTGGCCTTGGTCTGGCCCTCAAACTGTGCCTCGGTGAGCTTGACGGAGATGACCACGGTCAAACCCTCCCGGCAGTCGTCGCCGGAGACCTTGTCATCATCCTTCAGCATCTTGATCTTCCGGCCGTAGGCGTTGAGGGTATTGGTCAGCGCCCGGCGGAAGCCCTCTTCGTGCATACCGCCCTCGGGGGTGTGTACGTTGTTGGCAAAGGAGACCATCACATCGTTGTAGCTGTCGTTATACTGCATGGCCACCTCAGCCATGGAGTCTTCCTTTGCCCCGGACATATAAATAACGTCGGAATGAATGGGGTCCTTGTTTTTATTGAGGAAGGTGACAAACTCCCGGATGCCCCCCTCATAGCACATATCGTCCTCCTGCTCCTGGCCGGGGCGCAGGTCCACCGTCTGGATGCGAAGGCCAGCGTTGAGGAAGGCCTCTTCCCGCATCCGGGTGTGGAGGGTCTCATAGTTATATTCCACCGTGTCGAACATCTCAGGATCGGGCTTGAAGGTGACGGTGGTGCCGCTGTGGTCGGTCTTGCCTACGATGGTCATTTCCTGGGTGATCTTGCCCCGGGCAAACTTCATCTCATAGATCTGGCCGTTTTTGTGCACCTGCACCTCCAGCCACTCGGACAGAGCGTTCACCACGCTGGCGCCCACGCCGTGCAGGCCGCCGGACACCTTGTATCCGCCGCCGCCGAACTTGCCGCCGGCATGGAGGATGGTAAAGACTACCTCCAGGGCGGGCCGTCCGGTCTGGGGCTGGATGTCTACCGGGATGCCCCGGCCGTTGTCGGTGACGGTGATGGTGTTGCCAGGGTTGATGGTCACCGTGATGTCCTTACAGTACCCGGCCAGGGCCTCGTCAATGGAGTTGTCCACGATCTCATAAACCAGATGGTGCAGGCCGGACTCTGAGGTGGAACCGATGTACATACCCGGACGCTTCCGGACTGCCTCCAGTCCTTCCAATACCTGAATTTCCGACCCGCCATACTCATGGTCGGTCTGTGTTGTGTTTAGTTCGTTGCGCTCATCAGACATAGTTTACCTCCGGTTTTTGTGTCGTAGAAGAATTGAGAAGGGAGGGGGGAGAAGTGGGGTTTCTCGCCTCTCCTTTCTCAACTCTCCGTATTAGTCTAAACAAATATCACTCAATAGAATCGCTTTCCATCCGCTTTCGCAAAATTGCGGCGGACAGGGGCGAAATATATACCGTGGGCAGGTTCTCCTTTTCTCCCACCAGAATAAAGGATCTGGGCAGATCTTCCGTCAGCCAGACTGCCCGGCCCTCCTGCTCCGCCCGTTCCAAAAATTCCCGGGTCTTATAGGCCCAGCTGGCGTTGTCCAGATCAAAGATGGCCAGAACCTCCCGATGGGGTACCACCACCGATTGTCCCAGATGAAGATACATACTCCGCCTCCTTTTACAGCAGGGTCCCGTGCTGAATATGAAAGCTCTTTCCCTTCTCCAGGCCTTCCAGCTTTTCCTCCTCGCAGCAGGTGATAAACACCTGTCCGCCCTTGATATGGTTCAAAACAAAGGCCTGCCGCTTTCCATCCAGCTCAGAAAGTACATCATCCAGCAGCAGCACCGGCCACTCGCCTGTCTCTGCCTGAAAGATCTCCCGCTGGGCCAGCTTCAAAGACAGCGCCGCTGTGCGGACCTGCCCCTGGGATGCGTAGGTCTTGGCGGATTGTCCCTCCAGATAGACGGTGAGGTCATCCTTATGGGGGCCGGACAGGCACTGCCGGCTGTCCAGCTCCGCCTGGCGGTGGCGCTCCTGGTGGTCCAGCAGCTGGGGAAGAATTTCTCTGGGGGATGCCAGGGGGTCCTGGACGGAGGACACGGTCTCATAACAAAGCTCCATCTGCTCCCGTCCCCCGGAAAAGTCCCGATGGATGACCGGGGTGTGCTCCCGCAGGCGCTTGATAAAGTGCGCCCGGTAATGGATGACAATGGCCCCGGTCTGGGCCATGCGCAGATTAAAGTCATCCAGAGTGGCCAGCAGAGAGGGGTTTTCCGGCCAGTCCCTCAAAATTCGGGTCTTGTGCTCATAGAGCCGGTTATATTCCCCCAATGCCTGGGCGTACCGGGGGCGCAGCTGACAGATGGCGCTGTCCAGAAATTTTCGCCGCTCCGCCGCCCCCGCCCGAATAAGGGACAGGTCCTCCGGGCAGAAGAGAACGGTGGTCAGGATGCCCGCCAGTTCTCCGGCGGTTTTCAGGCGTACCCCGTTGGAATAGAGCTGCCTTCCCCGGCCCCGAAAGAGCTTGGCCTCCAGGGTAAAGTCCCGGTCACGGCTCTCGATCTCCCCCCGAAGAAAGGCGGAGTCCACGTTCAGCATGATCATTTCCCGGTCATACCTTGCCCGGTGGGACCGGGCGGCGGACAGATAGGCCACCGCTTCCAGCAGATTGGTCTTTCCCTGGGCGTTGTCCCCGTAAATGAGATTGACGTTGGGATCAAAGCGGGCCTGCAGATGGGTGTAGTTGCGGAAAAAATCCAGCTCCAGCTCCCGGACGATCATTGGACCACCAATTCCAGCTCGCCGTCAATGGCCGCCCGGTCCCCGGGGCGCAGCTTCTTGCCCCGCATGGTACAGGTTTCGCCGTTGACGCTCACCCGGCCCTCCTGGATGATGAGCTTGGCGTCTCCGCCTGTCTCCACGGCGCCGGCAAATTTTAAAAGATCCTGGAGCTTGATAAATTCAGTATGGATCTGAATGGTATGAGATTCCATGGTAATACCTCAGCTTCTTTTGTCATGTTTGCGGTCCTTTTTCTTTTTTCTTTGGGAAACCGTTTGATAAATCAGATAGATCAAACCAACGGATGCCAACCCGATGCGTGAAATCATGTATTTTCTCGGCATAGCAAGAGAGAGCACAATCAGAACGATCAGCCCTAAAATGGTAAGAAAAATTCCTCCTGGGGTGTTCTGGTCATCCATGGTATTTCTCCTCTCATGAGTAAAGCATGGATTTTATTTTCTCTCAGAAATAAGTCAAATTTTTTTAATTTGCCTTCAAACGTACAGGAAGAACCATATAAATGAAGTTTTCTTCCCCCTCAGCGGGCAGGATGACGCAGGGGGCCACACCGGAGGTAAACTCCATACGCAGTTTGTCGGCGGGGGCGGCTTTCAGGGCATCCATGAGGTATTTATTGTTAAAGCCGATTTCCAAACCCTGCCCGTCACCGGAGATCACGCACTGGTCGGCGGCATCCCCGATGGCGGTCTTCGTGGTGATGGACACCATCCCGTCTCCAAAGACACAGCGCAGGGGGGACTTGAGTTTTTCGCTGATGATCAGGGATA